>JAFDAT010000106.1 GCA_019313725.1 Deltaproteobacteria bacterium | reverse complement strand
CTGAAATAATTGCCGGGCTCGCCATACATTTCAGCCGCCTGCAAGCAGTTCCGGTGAATGTCGGTCATCACCTGCCGCAATCTTCGATCCACCTCTTCCTCAGTCCATTTTATTTTGGTGCTGTTTTGCGCCATTTCAAATCCGGAACAGGAAACACCACCGGCATTGGATGCTTTTCCGGGAGAATAGAGAATGTTGCTTTTAATTAAAAACGCGATGGCATCCGGGGTTAAGGGCATATTGGCGCACTCGGTGACGCATCTGCACCCGTTGCGGACAAGGGCCTTAGCATCTTGGACATCCATCTCATTTTCACAAGCACATGGGAAGGCAATGTCGCACTCAACGCCCCAGGGACGTTTTCCAGGATAAAAATCAACATTAAACTTATCGGAATAGTCCTGCACCCGGTCGCGGCCGCTGAAACGCATGGTCAACATGTAATCGATCTTTTCACCGTCGACACCGTCTTTGTCATAGATAAACCCGTCCGGGCCGGAAAGGGTGATTACCTTGGCTCCCATCTCCGTAATCTTTTTGACGACGCCCCAGGCAACATTACCAAATCCTGAAACCGCCACTATTTTACCATCGATGTTTTCTCCCCGGGTCTTCAACATTTCTTCAGCAAAATAAACCGCGCCATATCCCGTGGCCTCAGGTCGAATGGCAGAACCGCCCCAGTCGATTCCTTTTCCGGTCAGCACGCCTTCAAACACATTCTTCAGACGTTTATAGTGACCGAATAGATAACCGATTTCCCGGGCGCCGACACCGATATCGCCGGCGGGCACATCGGTATTGGGGCCAATATGAGTGTACAGGCCGACCATAAAGCTCTGACAGAAATTTTCAATTTCGATATTGGATCTGCCACGGGGGTTGAAATCACTACCACCTTTCCCGCCACCCAGGGGCAGGCCGGTCAAGGCGTTTTTAAACATCTGCTCAAATCCTAAAAACTTCAGAATGCTCAGCGTTACCGAAGCGTGGAACCGTAAACCGCCTTTGTAAGGTCCGAGAGCGCTGTTAAACCCGATGCGATACCCTGTGTTGACGTTAATGGCACCGGTATCGTCTCGCCAGGGTACCCGGAACATGACCACCCGTTCGGGCTCGACTATTCTTTCCAGGATACGTTCGTGCTGGTAGAGAGGCTCCTGATCAAACAGCGGACCTAATGAAGAAAGAAGCTCATCGACCGCTTGAATATATTCTCTTTCCCAGGGGTATTTATCTTTTATCATCTTTGATATTTCTTGTACGTATGAGCTCGGTTTTTCTTTGATATTTAAGGCGGCCTTGTACATTTTTATATTCTCCTTTTTATTAACAGTATTCTTCACAGTGCCATACGCCGCCATCTCGTGTTGGCAGCATGCATGAAGCGCGGTTGTCGCAGTTAATACACAACCCTTTCATCCTTCCGGGAGTTGCCCCTAGGCCGGGATTGGAAGACTGAAACGATGGTTCCTCCGAATAGATTACCGCGTTCTCAACCCCCTGCAGTGATGTACTATTGTCAAAATTTTCACAAAACCAGATCGGTTTGCTCATACTTTTACAATTTTCATAGTGAACACATTCAGATTCATATATACAGGTTTGACAAATGCTTTTATTTTGAGATTGAGCTTTCATATACATCCCCCTTTTTTGGATTCTGTTTCTTTGGATAAAGAAAAAATGATTTATTGTTGCTCTTGTATAGAGCAATCTATATGCCAGAATGGAAAAGAGAGGTTGGGCGGCAGCGGCCGGTTTGGCATTCTATACTGAATGACCTTAAATACCAGATAGATATATCAATATAGAGAAAAGAATTTCGGGGTGTTGCGCACGAAGAAGAAGTGGATCGTCGCATTTTCGCCAGAAGGGTTTTACGGTCAATTCCCAGAATCTGGGCAGCTTGGGTTTTGTTGCCCTTCACACTGTTCAGCACATTTAAAATATGCTCCGCTTCAACCTCAGCCAAGGGCCGGTTTAAACCGCCACGCCAGTTGATGTTGAATCGCATTTGTTCAGGCAGATCTGCAACATCGATAAAATCATCGTCAGCCAGCACCACCAGACGTTGGATCAGGTTTTCAAGCTCCCGGACATTGCCCTGCCAACGGTAGTTTTTAAATATCTGAAGAACCTTGTCTGAAAATTGGGGTGCTGGACGATTCATATCCCTGGAAATTTTGTCCTTAAAAAACTGAAGCAGCAACATGATATCCTCGCCGCGTTCGTGCAGAGCCGGCAATGAAATTTCAATAACATTCAGCCTAAAATACAGGTCCTCCCGGAAAATTTTTTTTTGGACAAGACGGTTCAGATCCGTATTGGTTGCCGTTATGATTCGAGTATTGACTTTTTGAACACGGCTGGACCCTACCATGAAAATTTCCTTGTTTTGAATAGCCCGCAACAGTTTCCCTTGCATACTCGGGCTGGCATCTCCAATTTCATCCAGAAAGAGCGTCCCTCCGTCGGCAATCTGGAAAAAGCCGGCACGCGAAGCTTGGGCACCGGTAAAGGCCCCTTTGACGTGGCCGAAAAGCTCACTTTCCAGAAGGTTATCTGGAATCGCCGTACAGTTGACGGTCACAAAAGGGCCTGAAAGATTTTTACTGCTGTAATGTATGGCGCGTGCCACCAATTCCTTACCTGTTCCGCTTTCTCCTGAAACTAACACGTTGACACTAGTAGTGGCAGCCTTTTCAATGAGTCGGTAGACATGCTGCATATTCGGGGAGTTGCCAATAATATTGTGATTATTAGGCGGTAGCTTCGCTTCAACCGCGCGACGGTTTGCCAGTTTTTCGAGTACTTTGGAGACAGCCGGCAATAACTCTTCATCCGTAAAGGGTTTTACCAGATAATCTTCAGCACCGTCTTTAACTGCATCTACCGCTCCCTTAATGGACGGGTAACCGGTAATAATCATTATCCCAGTTTCTTTTACATTTTCTTTCACATATTTAAGTAGGTCCAAGCCGCTGATTTTAGGCATTTTTATATCAGTGATGACCAGATCCACCGTATTTTGTTCCAGGAAGGCAATCGCCTGTTCCACATCTGATGCGGTGAAGACTTCGTAGCCGGCAGCCTTGAGGTTTCTTCGAATAACTTCCAAGGTGGGCAGCGAATCATCAACCACCAGAATCTTAGTACTGTTGTTTACTATTTTTTTATGATTCATTGTTTTCTTCCGGGGGTTGCCGCTTCAACGGAAATTTTATCCGGAAGCGAGTACCATTTCCAATGCGGCTCTCCACGTCAATACTGCCGCCATGGGATTTAACGATGCCGTGAACCACGGAAAGCCCTAGACCGGTTCCTTCTTTAATATCCTTGGTTGTAAAGAACGGCAGAAAAATCTGTTTTAATGTTTCCGGCGTCATACCAATGCCGGTGTCTTGAACCAGCAGGTAAACATAGTCTTCATCGCACGAGGTTTCAATGTTCAGCTTGCCTTCTTCGGGCATGGCCTGAATCGCGTTGACCGTCAGATTTGTAAAAACCTGTTGCAACTGGGATATATCGGCTTTTATGGACGGTAAATCCTTGTATAGTGTTTTTTTCACTACAATTCCATTTTTTGCACATCTTGACTCAAAAAGATAAATCCCGTCTTCAATCAGTCGATTCAAACTCACCGGGGTTTCCCGCGGGGGAGTCTGGCGGCTGAAAAACATTAGTTTTTTAATGACTTCCCTGGCATGCAGAGCGGCCTTGATAATATTGTCCAGATCACTATAAACTTGTTCCGAAAGATCAGTAGCCTTTGATGATAGTTTGGCAAACCCGAGAATATGTACAAGGGGTTCATTTAGCTCGTGAGCCACACCTGCAGTCAATTGACCGATTTTTGCCAATCGATCTGAATGCCGCAGCTGGTTTTCCATCTCGGCTTTATTGTCGAGCGCTTCCTTTTTCTCGATGGCAAGTGAAAGATGGTGAGCAACGGTTCTCAAGAGGGCGCGTTCTTCATCAAGAAAGGGAGGGTTACTAATTTTGTAACCATTTTCCGGAGGTGTGCAAATTACCTCAATGTTACCACGGGGAATCTCCTGGATAGTGAGGTTTTCGGACAGTGCCGGGCTACCTATTGCCGTTTCCCTACCGCCATAGGAATGCTGATCTAATCGGATAGTGGCCGTAGTGATTGCCGGGTATTGAAATGCCGGGGGAATTATGGCGGCAATGGACTCCAGCATTTGGGGAAGGGGTTTATTTTTTCCCACAATCTTTGTCATGCTATAGAGACAGGTGAGTTCCTTGTTTCTTTCGATCAGTTGGTTTCGCTCATTCAAAAGCTGTTTTTCGTGTTCAACACGCGCTGATATATCCTGACCGATTGCCAACAACCCGATGACCTCTCCAGGCGTATCATCCTCAAGTCTCTTGTGGTGCCACTCGATAAAGCGTTTGCCTCCGGAGCGGGTCATTATCGTAGTAACAATTTTTTGGGACGATTTACCTCTAAGAATGAAGCGTCGAAAGTATCGCTTTGCCGGTTCCCTTTCCTTCTCGGGTATCAACAGATCAAACCAATTTTTTTGGATGAGCTCTGAATACGAATACCCTGTGGTTGATTCTAAAAATTCATTAAAACTTATAATCCTCCCATCCTGATCCAATATGAGGATGATACCTTTGGTGAGTTCGATGGCAGGTTGGCATAGATCAGCGATTCTTTTAAACATGACAGCTTTTACCTTACGCATTGGTGCAAGGAATATTTGTTATTCTGAAACCTCAATTTACAGGTTCTGAGATTCCTTTAGCTCTTTCCATTGCAACTAAAACATTTCTATGAAAAACATGATACGGTATATCGGTGTTAAGGTGACCGAATATATCATTATAATTTATTTTGGTGAGCTTACTCAGATTTGGCAAATAGAAAGTTTTCCTCCAGTTTTTGATTTGCGTCTGAAAGTGATCGGTCATTTTGGTCACTAAAGGTTGTTCAAGGTGCTTTTTGTTCCAGGGGCAAGCCTCTTGACATATCTCACAGTCACCGACTCTGTTTTCCATGACGTCCTGTACTTGTTGGGGTAAAATTTCATCGGCCAGCAGATTAGACATACACTTTTTAACATTCAGAACATATGGTTGATCTAAAGCCGCCAATGGACAGGCTTTTTGACATTTGTCACAACTGCGGCATCTGTCGGATTCTTCAATAGTGTTATGCTCTATCTCCGCATCTGTTATAATTCCTCCCAGAGCTAAAAACGTTCCATATTTTTTTGATATGAGCAAGGAGTGCTTGCCTTGCCATCCCAACCCGGCTCTAACTGCAGCGAGTTTCAATGGAAGAATGGACCCCCCTTCTATAGAACCGTCACAAATTTCAGCGTGATACCCCTTTTCCCTCAGGAAATCGGCGAGGGGTGAAAGCGGTTTGACGACATCAAGAAAAAAACCTGAAAGATACAACCTGCTCGTTCGGCCAAACCACGCGTTATTCCATTCAGGCATTGTTACCCCACCGATATAGCAGCCGGCAATAATGATGGACTTTGCATTAGACAATGTCAGTTTCGGATTTCGCCTTTGATGCCGGCTTAATGCATAATCGGAGAATTCAGATGCTTCCGCAAATCCAATAGTGTCAATTCCTATAGATTCAGCAAGGTTCTTTATTTTTTCAGAAAGCAAATTTTTTTTCATTTTTCGCCTTTCTTCAGTGGAGCGATTTGGCCATGCATACCAGCTTTTCCCTATCTACCCTATAGTTGCATAAACAACCTGGCAAAGTATAGATAATGAGTTGTTATTATAACCAATATTGTTAAAATGGAACCATTTCCTGGATATTCCTCCAGGTGAATTCCAAGGATGGCGTCTATTTTGCCATGTTGTTTACACAGCCAAAAATACGTGGAAAGTAGCGTGCTCTCCACACCTTTGAAAATATTGTCAGAAATCTATTATTTCAGCAAGAAAAATAGAAAAACGGTTATTTTTTGCTTGCCTTTGCGCACGTTCTGCACGAACGAAAAGGGTATTCCTTTGACAACCTAACTGTAAAAATGGAATGTTATGCCTTCAAATGAAAATAGGAATTTTGTACCGAACATGCCATGAAGAGGCGGTTTCATAGCGGATTGGGAACCACATCCTGATATGAATAATCAACGAATCCATCGTCCAGGAACAATCATTGAGTCCATCCGTGGCATTGTAGATCGTGTTACATACCACAATCCTGACAATGGATGGTCAGTTCTTCGTGTTTTACCCTTCGACAATCCTCACCAGCAGGAAACAGTCACGGTCCATCAGACAAAAGTTTTTGCCGGTGCCACAATGGAATTTCAGGGATCGTGGACCGTACATCCAAAATTTGGCCGCCAGTTCAAAGCCACAAAAGCGGTTGAAAAAAAACCTGCTACAACTGCTGCCCTGGAAAAATACCTCGGATCCGGACTTATCAAAGGTGTTGGGCCAAAGACTGCAAAAAAGATTGTAAAACACTTCGGGGGTGAAACCCTCGAGGTATTTGAAAATGAGATTGAAAAACTCACCGAGATTAGAGGGATAGCCCAGAAAAAATTGACCACGATCAAAGAGGCCTGGATTGAGCATCGCGCGATCAGAAAAGTGATGATGTTCCTACAGTCCCATGGTATCAGCACCCTTTTTGCCGTTCGAATTTACAAAGAGTACGGGGACGAGGCCATCGATTATGTGAATGAAGACCCGTACCGTTTGGCCCAGGATTTTTACGGTATCGGTTTTTTTTCGGCAGATAAAATTGCGATTAGCATTGGTCTCGAAAAAAACAGCCCACAAAGGATCAGGGCCGGTATTAATCACGTCTTGGCCGCCAGTCGGGAATTCGGTCATTGTTATCTAACGGAATCGCAAATCCTGGCACAGGTAAATGAACTTTTGGACTTGAAACTTGATGACCGGATGGCTGATTATCTGGATCAAATGAAGCGAGACGGACTCGTGATGGTTCGTGAACATGGCCATATTAAAGGAGTTACCGAATCCTGTTATTATTCCAAATCCCTTTATTTTGATGAATTGTATGTTGCCAAAAGAATTTCCAATACAAAGAATCTACTAATTGTGGATAAGGAAAGAGTTGAGGACTGGATCAACCGGTACTGCGAAACCAAAAACTTTTCTCTAAGTGATGAGCAAGCTGATGCCGCCAAAGGTATCGTATGTGAAATGTTTTCTGTTCTGACCGGTGGTCCAGGCTGCGGCAAAACAACCACAACCCTGGTAATCGTTAAATTGCTTGAAGCGATGAAGAGAAAAGTTTTGCTTGCCGCGCCAACCGGCAGGGCTGCTCAACGTATGATGGATGTCATCGGAAACGAATCCAAAACAATCCATCGTCTGCTGGAGTGGCAAATTGGCCAGTTCAAGAAAAATGAAGAAAATCCCCTCGATGTGGACTTCATCATCATCGATGAATGCTCCATGCTGGATATCAGCCTGACAGCTTCATTACTCAAAGCGATCCCACCGAAAAGCCAGATCCTTTTTATTGGCGATGCAGACCAATTACCATCTGTAGGAGCCGGTAACGTCCTTCGGGATATTATAACCTCTGGGGCGGTTCGTTGTTTCGAACTGAAAAAAGTTTTCCGGCAGGCCCGGGAATCTCTCATTATCAGGTATGCTCACCAGATCAACAACGGGGATATGCCTTATATTGATTCGCCGTTCAAAAAGCCTGAAATATGGGAGCAAAAATCGGATTGTTTGTTTATGGATTCGGATGAAGCCACGAATGAGCAACTCAACTTCATTGCCAGGGTCAAAAGATTCTATGCATCTCAGACTGCAGAACAGACCAATGCAGCCGAACCAGATTCCAATCTGTATGAATTCAGAATAAATGAGCCGGTTGTCCCTTACGAAACGGAATTAACCATTCCCAAGAAATTTCAACACGTCAACCTGGAAAAGGTTTCCAAGGCAGCCGGTAGCGTTGACGAATTGTTGTCGGTTATGAAAAAAGTCCATCCATGGTCGTCGCTGCATTACGGACTGTCGGCATTCGATGTGGTCAGGAAACTATATCTGGAATGGGTGCCCAAATATTTCGGGGAAAATACAGAAATCCAGGTTCTTTCACCCATGATCAGGGGTAGCCTGGGTACGGCCAGTTTGAATAAAATGATCCAGGAATCGGCCAATCCTGCTAAAACGGGAAAAGGTCAATTAAGTGTTGGTGAGAGAATCTTCAGGATCGGTGACCGGGTGATTCACCGCCGCAACAATTATGACCTCAACGTTTTCAATGGCGATATCGGAACTATTCGAAAGATTGACGCTCAAGAATTGACGTTATCGGTCGCATTTTTTCCTGATGGCCGGATAGTGGAATACACACGAGATGCTATCCCGGAACTGGATCTTGCCTATGCCATTACAATACATAAATCACAGGGGAGCGAGTTCGAAGCGGTTATCATCCCGGTCCTGACACAGCATTTCAAAATGCTATTTCGGAATTTGATTTATACAGGCCTGACCAGGGCTAAAAAACTGGCTGTTCTGGTTGGAACCCGCAAGGCATTAGCCATGTCCGTTAACAATCAAGATACCAGCCAGCGCCAAACATTGCTAAAAGAACTGATTCAATGAAATCTCTCCGCGGCAAACCGCGGGGAATGAAACCCAGGAGAGATTAATATGACCCAGTCTATCGATTTAACCCATACGTTTAGCGATAATATGCCGGTTTATCCCGGTGATCCCCGTGCAGAGCTTCACCAGATTGCCGAGTTCAATTCTGACGGCTACAATGATTTCAAGATTGAGACAGGCATGCATGTGGGAACCCACATGGATGCGCCGCGGCACATGACCGCGGACGGCTGTTATATTTCTGAAATTGATGTGAACACTCTTTCCGCTAATGGGTATTTGATTGATGCGAGAGATCACCATCTCTTTCCACCACAATTGATCGATCTTAGCATGATACAGTCCGGGGATATCGTTTTAGTGTTCACCGGATTTGGGAGTAAATTTCATCACCCGAACTACTTTGAAGAATATCCAGAGTTTTCCCAAGAATTTACCCGGTTGCTTATAGAGGCAAACGTTTCAATGGTAGGCATGGACACCCCGAGCCCGGACAGATCTCCATACACGATACATAAAATGCTTTTATCCGAGAATATTCTGATAATTGAAAACTTAACAAATTTGGATACGCTGTTGGGGGTAGAACAATTCAGGGTTCATGCTTTCCCGCTTAAGTTGAATACCGATGGTTCACCGGCAAGGGTCATCGCTGAAGTTCAGGTATAATATAAGGGTTAGAAGAACCAAGATTTCCTGCATGTGTTGGAAATTCAAACATGCCACCGAGTCCATAGATTACGGAACCCGGATCACTTGGCGAGAAAATAGCTTGATACTGTTTGGGACACACTTCTTCATATTTTTTTCACCTTTTATGTTAGAGGCTCAGTGAGTTCTAAGCTCGTCGGCTCAAAGAGTTCTTCGATTGTGAGCTCGCGACTGCATAGCCATTGTTGATGAGAATATCCCCTAAATTACGACTTAAATTTAAAGATGGAGCAAGAGGATGTCCCGATTTTCAAATTTGAAAGAAGAAACCTATTGGATGGATCCCCATCCCACTGCCAAAGCCTACACGAACAAGGCGTTACCGGCAAAAACCGATGTACTGGTGATTGGCAGCGGCTATACCGGTGTTGTCACTGCTTTGAAATTGAAGCAGGCGGGCATCGATGTGACCTTGGTGGAGCAAGGCAGAATTGGCTCGGAAGCCAGCGGGAAAAACGGCGGGATGGCCCTCACCGGATTGAGTGTCAGCCTGTTTAAAGTTCTTAAAAATACGACATCGATTACTGCTGGTTCGGCAAGGTCTGCTTTACGGTTGACCGTTTCCCAATTGTAGGACAGCGCGAAGGTATCACCTATGCCATGGGCTATTGCGGCCACGGCGTTGCCATGGCCTCCTACTTTGGTTTTAAACTGTCGGACTTGATATTAGGAAAGGGATTGAACTCTGTTTTCGCGGAAAAGAAGTCGATTCCCATTCCGCTCTACAATGGAAATCCCTGGTTTTTACCGATTGCGCATAATTATTTCAGGTTCCTCGACCTCATAAAGTAGATATCCGGGTCCCGCAGAACCCGAATTACTTATCGTCACGAGTTCTGCCGCCCATGCCTACTGCCGGGAGCCAATGACACATTCAACAAATATTTACCTGAAGCCATACAAAATTTGACTATTTTGAAGTACTATTCAAAATAGTCTTGACTATTTTGAATAACAGTTCATAATAGCCACATGGATCGTTATTTAGAAAAACCCATCCTTAAAGATCTGGAAGAAAAAATCGTGCTGCTCTCCGGGCCAAGACAGGTTGGCAAGACGACTCTATCCTTAATGCTGTCGGAATCACATGTCTATTTGAATTACGACGCGACTTCCGATCGGAGAATAATCCTCGCCGAAGAATGGGACCGAGATTCCCAGTTGGTCATCTTTGACGAACTTCACAAAATGAAAAACTGGAAATCGTGGCTTAAAGGTATCTATGACACGGAGGGAATAGTACCACACCTGTTGGTTACGGGTTCAGCCAGGTTGGATACTTACCGAAAGGGCGGCGAATCAATGGCGGGCAGATTCTTCAGGTATCGCCTGCACCCGCTGACTGTCCGTGAAATCTGTGAACACCTCGATGAAATCCCGAAAACGGCACTGGACAAACTGCTCAAGCTGGGCGGGTTTCCGGAACCCTATTTAAAAGGTAAAGAGACCTTTGCAAAACGTTTTAGAAGAATTCATACCGATACGATCATCCGGGAAGACCTTCTGGACCTGGAAAAAGTGAGGGACATTAAATCGATTGAAATTATGATTGACCTCTTGCGATCCCGTGTCGGCGCCACAACTTCGTACTCGTCATTAGCCAGAGGCCTTCAGGTGTCGGTCCATACGATAAAACACTGGCTGCAAATTCTGGAAAACCTTTATATCATTTTCCCGGTTCGACCGTACCACAAAAATATTGCCCGCAGCCTACTGAAAGAATCCAAATATTATCTTTACGATACCGGCGCTGTTGAAGGGGATCTAGGGGCGAAGCTGGAAAACACAGTTGCCTGTGCCCTGCTTCGAGAGCTTCACTTGATCGAAGACACAACCGGAAGCAAGGTTGCCCTTCATTATCTGAGAGATAAAGAAAAACATGAAGTTGATTTCCTTCTGCTTGTTGACAACAATCCCATCAGCATGATCGAAGTCAAGGCCAGCGATGATCGTTTTTCGCCAGCGCTATTTCGGTTTCATCGCTATTTGAAAAACGCGAAACCCTTCCAGATCGTATACGACCTCAAGCATAAGAAAGCCAGGGGGCCGGCTCGCATGCTGCCGGCACATGAATTCCTGAATGATTTACACTTAGGGTTTGCGCAGAAATAAGTTCGCAGATTTTCAGAGTTCAGGCGCCCGTTCAGCAAGGCGCGAAAATGTAGGAATATCAAGCATATTTCGAGTTTTTGCAACGCTGCTGAG
>JAFDAT010000105.1 GCA_019313725.1 Deltaproteobacteria bacterium | reverse complement strand
CGTATCCGGAAGTATCGGCAAAGCCGTTCCCGGGCATACCGTTGAGGTTATCGATGATCAGGGTGAGCCGGTTACACCTGGAAACCTTGGTGAGATTGCTGTCAGAACCCCGGATCCAGTCATGTTTCTGGAATACTGGAACAATCCGAAAGCCACCCGGGAAAAGTATATCAACGGGTGGTTGCGAACCGGTGATTACGGCATAAAGGATGAAGGTGGGTGTTTCACGTTTGCCGGCAGGATGGATGATTTGATCGAGAGCGGTGGGTATCGGATCGGCCCCGGTGAGGTAGAGGCCTGCCTACTGACCCATGCAGCCGTTAAACATGTCTGCGTTCTGGGTGTCCCCGACGATGTGCGCGGAGAAATCGTCAAAGCTTTCATCGTACCCCTGGAAGGTATCCCTGCGGATAAACAACTGGAGGAAAGCATCCGTGAGCATGTAAAGGGAAAGCTGGAAAAGCACGCATATCCCCGAAAAATAGAATTTCTAAAAGAGATGCCCATGACCAAAACCGGAAAAATCCGCAAAGAAAAATTACGGCAGTGATTTTATTCAGCAGTGTAATTCTCCAGTTCCTCTTTGGTCATGCCCAGGCAGTACAGCACGTTGAGAACCTTGTCGCTGGTGATGACCCCATCTGTTTTCGTGTTGGAAGTCTCGGGTTTGATGGCGATGGAGAGACCCACGTTTTCGATGAAGTGCGAAGATTGCGAGCCATCGCCCACGGCGATCACCTGATCGGGCTTGATGTTTTCGGTGCTCATGATGAAATCGAGAATGTCGCTTTTGGTGTCGCTGGTGATGACAGGCTCTTCGATTCTGCCGGTAGTAATACCGTTTTCATCCAGTTCCAGTGAATTTGAAAAGGCATAATCCACCCCCGCGGTTTCAAAGATCTTTTTGACCAGGAAGTTAAATCCCGACGAGAGCAGGGCGATTTTAAAACCCATGGATTTGAGGATCTTGATCAGTTCGATGGTCCCCGGATTGAGTTGAAGTATTTCGTTGAGTTTTTCAAAATCCTGAACCGAAAGCCCTTTTAAAAACCTGGCATTGTCGACCAGGGCCTGCATCTGGTTATGGGTGCCGCCGTCCGATTCGGGCACTCCGGTTTGGGTCGCGACCCGGTCCCTGATTCTGTCGATGAAATGTTTCAGGGAGCGGTGCTGGACTAAACTGGATTCTACATCGAAAACCACTAGTTTTTTATTGCGTCGGTATATGTTTTCACTCTGGATAACCACGCTCTGATCGATATCTGTGCAAAGCAGTTTAAGCTCCTTTTTCATTGCATTGAGGCTTTCAGTCTGTTTTTGGCCGGGCTCCAGCGCAATCTTACGCGTATCGATGACCATCTCCATGGAAAAGAACCTGCCCCGGGCAATCATACGGCATTTTTCGATCAAGATGCTCTTGCTGTGAAAAAAACTGGAAACCTTGGCGATGATGCCGGGCCTGTCGACGCCGATGATGGTGACCAGGTGGTTTTCGCTCCGTGAAGCAACGGTCACGGCCTTTTCATCATATTGAGCGAGGATAATTTTCAGATCGGCTTCTTTTTCAATGCCCTTCAACGCCGTAATAATATGGTCTGTTTCGATCGGCGATGCCGTGAAGTCGACCACCAAAAAGATCGAAAATAGACCCCGGCGGCAATTTTCTTCCACATCGACGATGTTGCCGTTCATCTCGAATATTTTCCCGGTGATTCGGGCCACCACGCCGGGAGTGTACAGTCCTATGGCAGAAAAGCTTATCATTCTGGTTTCTTGAGGCATTTTTCTACTTCTCCATTTTACCTGTAAAAGACAATCAATTCCTCTTCATAGTACCTGCCGTCCAGCACCATGCCGGGGCTGAAACGCTTCATACGTTTTTCCTTTAATAAAGCCGAAAATCTTCGGTTGATCTCCTCCATTGTCAGGTTTTCACGGAACCACTGGCCTGGCACGTTGACGTTGAGCGGCCGGACAGGGATGACGTGGCGGGTTGTCTTAGGAGCGAAAACCATTTTCATCTTCGCGGTATCCACAACCATCTGCTTGGTAATCCGGGGTGTCCAGAGCACCACCTGATCCGGTTTGAGTCGGGCACAGAATTTTTCCTGTTGGGCTGTGTTACAGGGGATGTAGCTGAGTGTTACATCACGGTCAGACAGTTCATCCTGGATCTTTTGGATCAAGTTGTATGCACCCACTGCATCGCAGGCCTCGGTTTCGGGAAAGTCAACCAGGGTATATTGGTTTCTAAATTGAATGCCGCAAGCCAGGCAATTTTTTTCCAGCTCTTTTTTCAGGGTTCCAAGATCCGGCTGTGGATGCAGGGTTCCGCCCAGGGATCCGATAGTATTCTGAACCAGATCGATATTTTCAAGGTTGTCGAGAAGCCGGAACCAGTAGCGCAGCTTGGTACGCCTGTTGAAATAGTCAATTTTACAGACCGGTATGAATTTGAAGTTTAATGCCCTGAAGGCATAAGCCCGATGGTTGCCGTCCAGGATGACGTGGTTTTCCTCCACGATGATGGGGTTCTGTAGGCTGGCCAGATTCTTGAACTCCAGGATCAGTTTGTTCGCTGATTGCTTAATGACCTTTTCGTGGCTGAACAGGGAAGCGACAGGCACAATTTCCAGACTCAGTTTCAGCTTTTGAATTTCAATGGAAAACATGTTCAATAAGGAGACGTTTCTAAAAAGACTATAAATTTATTATCATACTCGATATATTCCTCTGAATCCATGGTATTCTTCCTCTATGTCCAGCTTTATTCTAAAAGATTTGGTCAACGCGTGTCAACATTCTATCACGCATCGGTACCATGGTTTACGGGTTGACACCTAGTTTCTCAAGCCCTTTGGCAGGGATAAATCCCTGCGCTACAAAGCTGTCGGCTTCATGCTATGTAGCCCAGGGCTTTAGCCCTGCAGAAGCTGCGTACGGTGGGTTCATGCCATGTAGTCCCGAGCTTTAGCCCTGCAGAAGCTGCGTACGGGCGGCCAATGAAGTGTTATCGGATATTCTGTTAGGCCTTGCAGGAAAACGCTATTGTTGATATTCTTCACGATAACAACGATTGTATTTCAACCCGCCGTTTCAATATCAACTTGCGATATATCATATAACTGGAGGCTTTTCGCATGGGGCTTTACGACTTTACCGTCTACGACATGATCTGCAGAAGTGCTGACGCTAACCCTGACCGGGATGCCGTTATCTTCAACGATGCGCGTTTGAACTACCGGACTTTCAAGGAAAAGTGCGACCAGCTGGCTGCCGGGCTTGTGGCCGCCGGTGTTCAGAAAGGTGATCGTCTGGGTGTCGTTGCCCACAACTGTGATGAGTATCTGATACTCTACGGGGCGGCTGCAAAAATCGGTGCTATTATTCTGGCGGTCAACTGGCGATTCCAGGAAGAGGAAATCTTTTTTGTCTTGAATGATTGTGCGCCGCGTTTTATTTTTTCAGGACAGCCGTACTGTGAACTGGTATCCAAAGTTGCGTCGCGGGTAAAATCCATTGAAAAGCGCTATGCCATGGGGCCGGGAGACCTGCCGGCGGATTGCCTGCCGTTCAGCAGTCTGTATAAGATCCAGGATGCCGACAGGACGTTTGACATAGCCGCGGATGCGGGTTTCGTCATTATCCACACGGCCGCTGTGGAAGGTGAACCCCGGGGAGCGCTGCTGAGCCAGGCCAATATCGTTTTCGGTAGTATGGTCACCCTGCTGCGCTATCATCTCACCGAAAAAGATTGTCACATCTGTATACTGCCGCTTTTTCACATCGCCGGCCTTGCTTTAACCATGGCAGTGCTGCACTGCGGTGGTAAAAACGTGATTCTGGAGCGCTTCAACCCGGACCAGGCACTGGCTGCCATCGAAAAGGAAAATGGCACAACCTTTTTCAACTTTGCCCCGATTCTGAAAAAGCTGATGGACGCTTACGATAAAGGGGCCTATGACATCAGCAGTCTCAGGCATATCACCGGTATGGACCATCCGGAAAATATCATGCGGTTTCTGGAACTTGCTCCAAGTGCAAAATACGAAACCGGGTTCGGGCAGACCGAGGCCATGGGCGTCAGTGGCGGCCTTATTGCAGACAGGCCGGGAAGTGCCGGCAAGGCCACCCCGCTCAGCTGTATCGAGCTTTTCGACGATCAGGACAGGACCGTGGCCACGGGAACCCCCGGGGAGATATGCGTTCGTTCACCTACGGTTTTCCTGGGCTACTGGGGCAGGGATGGGGACAATGCCTATACATTCAGCAGCGGATGGCACCACACCGGCGATATCGGCAGATTCGATGAGGACGGTTTTCTCTGGTATGTCAAACGCAAGGCCCAAAAAGAACTGATCAAGCCCGGCGGGGAAAATGTATATCCGGCCGAGGTGGAAAAAGTGATTATATCCCATGGGGCGGTGGCCGAGGTCAGTGTCATCGGCGTGTCGGACAAGCAGTGGGGTGAGGCCATCAAAGCTGTCTGTGTGCTCAAACCGGGTCAGGCCGTTCAGGCGGGGGAATTACGGGAGTTTGTCGCCTCCAGGATTGCCCGCTATAAGAAACCGAAACATGTTGTGTTTGTGAAGGCCTTGCCCAAGACAGAGGACAACGAAATCGACCGGGAGAAGGTGAAAAAGGAGCACGGTGCCAAGTATTAAATAAAACAGCCAATGATCGCTACGCGATTATTGGCTGTTTTATTTAGTAAAATACTTTACGTTTTCAAGGTTTTGGAAGTCGGCATCTTGCGTCCAGATGACACATTTATGCTCTTGCGCTGTAGCCAGTATGGTGCTGTCAGCCATTGGGAGATTGTGCAACAGGCTTAATTTTGAAGCTTTCATCGCAATACGAACGTTTAGATCAACGACTTTGCCTTTTTGCATTGCGGCAACTGCCTGGAGCGCGTTATTTTCAGTGGATTCTCGAAGAACCACTTTAAATACTTCGTAAATCGTAATAACGGGAACAATTAGAGCGGCCGTATTACGCAATGGTTCTATGAAATAATCGGCATTCGGGCCATCTGAAAAATATTCAAGCCAACCGGATGAATCTATAATATTCATAACCTGTCTTTCTCACGTTGAATGTCGGTGTTGATACCTCTGAGGTATCCTTTTAGCTCGGTAATATCACGATCCGGTATCATCTCAATACGGCCCTCAAATTCCATCACTCTCATTTTCTGGCCAGGCTTAAGCTGTAATATGTCCCGAATTTCTTTTGGTATAACCACTTGATACTTTGGAGATACGGTTACTGTTTGCATGTCGATCCTCCTATCGATTCGTTTACGGTATTACAATAACACCATCGATAGGTCTTGTCAAATACGCAATGCCGGATAGGTCCTAATTTTAGTCCAGTATTAAAAATCTGCTCCTTTGGGCCAGGTCAGAGCCATTAGGCTCTGCCAAAATAAATAATTCAAAGTGTCAAGTGATCTAAAATTATAAGTGATCTAAAGTTGATGAATCGCTACGCTCTGCCATTTATAAAAAAGATAGCATTCCTTAACTTTAGTCACTTTAGTTCACTTTAGCCCACTTTAGACACTCATATGTTATGGCGTAGATACTCCCTTCCAGGGAGCATCCAGTGCCGGGCCCTCTGGACCAGGGTATCTATTGACGAATGCCCACATGCACGGCGATCGTTCCGAACATGAATGGTTGGTAGCGTACGTTTTTGAGCCCTGCCGAGCGCATGATGGCGGAAACCTTTCGGGGTGTGAAAAAGTGCTGCGTGGTTTGCGGGAGATAGGTGTAGGCTGACCGATTGCCGGAAACGACCTGCCCCAGCAGGGGAATCACGCGGTTAAGGAAAAACAGCAGCACTGGCCGCAGCAGCCCCTGCGGTGGGGGAGAGGTCTCAAGGCAGACCACGCGCCCACCGGGCTTGACCACCCGGGCCTGTTCCTGAAAGGCGTGGCAGGTATCGCTGACATTCCGGACCAGGTAGCCGGAGGTAACGGCATCGAAGCAGGCGTCCTCAAAGGGCAGGTACAGGGCGTTCGCCGCAACCCATGTGATTCTGCTGCCGTTTACCCGCTGGCGACCGACCGCCATCATTTCTGTCGTGAAATCGGCCCCGATGACCCGGAGTTCTATCGCATGGTTCAGAGCATCCAGGGCGATGCTGCCGGTTCCGGTCCCGGCATCCAGTAAAATTCCATTCCGGGGAAGGCCTGCTGTCCGGATAACACACTGGCGCCAGACCCGATCCTGCCCCAAGGTCATCAGACGGTTAATCAAGTCGTAATGTTCGGCGATTTCACTGAACATACGCCTTACGGCGTTGCCCTGCCGGGACGAATCCGATGAAAAATTCATATCCATATTAAAATGGGATTTAAAAAGGTTGGCATGTTTCTTTCCAGGCCGGAAGGCAGATTCATTCCCATTTTGGTGTATGACAGGAAACGATCGTGACAGCTCATTTCGGGTATAAGGATTCTATTGACGTAATCCAGCTAAACACGAAATACAAAACACCAATTGTCAACCCACCAGTAAGTTCATGCTCCCCGCCGGAAATCGGGCGACAACAGGTTGGCCCTGAGCGATCCTGGTATCAGGTTCGTTGCAACTCCTTGACAGGTATATTGTCAGTGCGGTGTCGGTGTTGTTTACCTGTACGGAAATTTCGCTGAAATCACCCAGGTAAAACACTTCCTTGATGGTCCCCTCCACCAGCATATCTTCTGCGCTGCCGGCTGCCGGTGAATCTACATTTCCCGGCTGCAGTTCGATCAGCTCCGGGTGGACAGAAAAACCGGAAATCTGATCGACCGCCATATCAGCGGGCTCCGGCAGGATAACCTGCAATCCTTCTTCAGTTTGGAATTTTATTTTACCATCGGATGCGGAGACGACGTTTCCGGAAAAGATGTTGGATGCGCCCATGAACGAGGCCACGAAACGGGTGCGGGGTGTTTCGTAGATTTCAGCCGGGGTGCCGATCTGGAGCAGAACCCCGTCCTTCATGACGGCAATGCGGTCGGAAAGGCTCAAGGCTTCCTTCTGGTCATGGGTTACATTCAGGAAGGTGGTGCCCACCTCGCGTTGAATGCGTTTTAATTCAACCTGCATCTCCTTGCGCAATTTCCTGTCCAGGGCAGCCAGGGGTTCGTCTAAAAGCAGAACCGTGGGTTCCAGCACCAGGGAACGAGCCAGGGCCACGCGCTGCATCTGTCCGCCGCTCAACTGGTGAGGATAGCGGTCTTCCATGCCGCCCATGTTGACCAGGTCGATCTTGGCCTGGACGCGTTCCTTGATTTCAGCTTTGGGTAGTTTTCGTTCCACCAGGCCGAAGCCGATGTTGCCGGTAACGTCCATGTGCGGAAAGAGCGCATGGCTCTGAAAAACCGTGCTGCAGTCCCTTTTGTAGGGCGGCAGTGCATTGACCACTTTGCCGGCAATCAGGATATCGCCCTGGTCCTGGTTTTCCAGCCCGGCCACGACCCTTAAAAGTGTCGATTTTCCACAGCCGCTGGGTCCCAGGAATGAGAATATTTCCCCTTCCTGGATTTCCAGGCTGATGTGATCCACTGCTGTGACACCCGGGAATTGTTTGACCACATCCTTTATTTCAAGGCAGATAGCCGGTTTTTTATCATTGCTCTGAGTATCTGAACCGCTCATGTTAAATTCTGTCCTTTCATTTATCAGGTACTGCTCTTGCCCATCTTCTGGACAAAGTAAACGAGCACCATTCCCAGCATGGTGATGGAAACAAACAGGGTGCCGATGGTGTTGATCACCGGAGTGGCGCCGAATCGCAGCTGTGAA
Source organism: Deltaproteobacteria bacterium (assembly GCA_019313725.1). Classification (GTDB taxonomy): domain Bacteria; phylum Desulfobacterota; class Desulfobacteria; order Desulfobacterales; family B30-G6; genus JAJDNW01. Next base: position 1,889 of record JAFDAT010000105.1, on the reverse strand, counting down.
AACACATAGATGGGCAGGGTGGTGCTGCCTACACCAGAAACGAAATAGGTGATCACGAAATCATCGAAAGACCAGGGGAAGATCAGCATAGCCGAGGCCATGATGGCCGGCAGGAGCTGCGGCCCCGTGACCCGCAGGAACGTTCGAAAGGGGGTGGCCCCCAGGTCCAATGCCGCCTCCTCCCAGGACCAGTCAAAACGCTGCATGCGCCCCAGGATGATGAACACGGCCAGGGGCGAACAGAAGACGATGTGGGCAATGATGATGCTGGGATACCCCAGGGGAATGTGCACCAGGCGGGTAAAAAAGACCAGCAGGGCGCCGCCGGTGACCACCGATGGAAACACGATGGGCAGCAGAATGGATGTCCTTAAAAATTGCTTGCCCTTGAAGTTGAGCTTGAAGAGCCCGTAGGCTGTCATGGTCCCAATCAGGGTGGCGATTACCACGGTCACACCGGCAATGATCAGGCTGCGCATCAGGGCATCCCTGACCTGGTCGTTGGTGAACAGCTTTGCATACCATTTCAAGGTAAACCCTTCCCAGGACGACCCGTACTTACTGTTGGAAAAGGAATACACCATGATCAGGATCATCGGCGCCCACAGGAAGATCAGGGTCAGAATACTCAATACCCACAGGATTTTCTGTGCGATTCTCTTCTTTTTTTTCATAGGGCCTTCTCCAGCGCCTCTCTCCCGCCCCATTTAATGGTGAGGTAGAGGATCAGGACCAGGGTTGCCGCCAGCATAATGGCCAGGCTGGAACCCTGAGGAATGTTGCCCACTTGGGTAAATTTGTGGGCCACCAGGGATCCGGCCATCATGATTTTGGAGCCGCCGAAAATGCTCGGCACCAGCCATTCACCCACCGTGGGGATGAAGACGAGTATGGAGCCGGCTAATAGTCCTCCCCGGGTCAAGGGCAGGGTGACCCTGAAAAAACGCCGAAAAGGCGTTGCGCCCAGGTCGGTGGCCGCTTCCAGCACGGAGCGGTCGAGACCTTCCAGGGCGGCATAGATGGGCAGAATCATGAAGGGCAGCCAGGCAAATACCAGCGCCATGGTGACGGCAAAGTTCGTGTAAAGAATCTGAATGGGTTCGGAAACTAACCCTAAGTTTATCAGCAGGGTGTTGATGGTCCCCTTGGTGCCCACCAGAGTTTTTAGGGCATACAGCCGGATGAGGTAAGAAGACCATGACGGCACGATGATCATGAAAATCCACAAGATTTTCCTCTTCCCTCCGAACCTCGCGATGTAGTAGGCGATGGGGTATCCGAACAGAATACAGAGGAAATTCGTCTGGAAGGCCAGGTAGACCGACCGCAGAAAGACCTTGCCGTACCCTCCGCCCATCATGGCGATCACATTTTCAAAGGTAAACGTGTAGATGATCTGGCCGTATGGCCCTGACTTCAGAAAACCGAAGAACAGGATGATGGCCAGGGGGGCGAAAACAAAGACGATCACGATGATAATGATGGGGCTTAAATAGGCCGCTATATTCAGGGCGAGTTTGCGTTTCTCCCTTTTTTGGGCCTGGGACTGGGAGGCTGACACGTCATCCAATACGGGCATGGAATCCTACTCCTTGGTTTACATTGGAAAGGTAAGTACAACGGGAGTGCGGAATCATGCTGGGCAACTGCCCGTCCTCCTGCCTTCATTCGCACTCCCGTTATACGATGATACTGTTGTTTCTGAAAGCTACTTTTTAAGCTCCTCCCAGAGTTTGTCACGCAGTTCTTTGCCTTTGCCCTCGGCCAGCCTCATGTCGAAGGTGTCACACTTGCGCTGCCATTCCTTGTCCACGATAAAACCGGGCCAGGCCTTCATCTCGTCACTCATGAACTCCATGGTGTGTTTGTGCACCGGCGGGTAGCCGATG
>JAFDAT010000463.1 GCA_019313725.1 Deltaproteobacteria bacterium | reverse complement strand
ATACCGGTAATGTCCCGAAAGGCTATCGGGATAGCGGTTATCTGGAAAAGGGCAGGGTTCCCAGGGACCCCTGGGAAAATGAATTTGTTTACCTCAGCCCGGGGGTAAACGGAGAATATGACATCGTTTCCTACGGGGCGGACGGCATCCCAGGGGGAGAAGGCAAAAATAAGGACATCAAAAGCTGGGAACTGGATTGACCCCATAAGTGATAATTAATGATCTCAGACAACAGCAACAGCGGCGCATTCGGCCTGGATGGATATACGCTTATCGAACTCGTGGTTGTCATCGCCCTCATATCCATTATGCTCTTCATCGCGCTGCCAAGGTTTCGGGATAACATTCTCACCGACCAGGCCCGCAAGACATCGCGCTGGATTATTACCCAGGCACGCCATCTGAAACAGCAGTCCGTTCGCGAAAAAAAGGATTATATCCTGCATGTGGATATGGAAGCCGATAAGCTCTGGATTTCAACCCGGGAGATGGAAGATGATATGCTTCAGCATGCTGAAAATGAGGCTTATCACCTATCGGAAGATGTGTCGATATTGGATGTTGAATTCCCGGGCAAAGGGAAAATATCTGTGGGGCAGGCCGAGATTTACTTTTATGGCAAGGGCTATTCCGACAAAGCCCTGATTCATTTAGAGCAGGATAATGAGCGACAGTTTTCGTTTCTCATCGAACCTTTTCTGCCCAAGGTTAAATATACAGAGGAATATTCAGACTTTGAAAACTAAGCAGACAGTCTATTTCTGGGAGATGATCCCGAGCCTTCTCACCAGGCGCAGATCAAATCCGCCTTCCGGATTCACGCTGCTGGAAGTTATGGTTTCCCTCTCCATCATTGCCATTGCACTCCTCGCGGTCTACGGTAATTATTCCCAAACCATTTCAATGAATATAGATCAGAAATTCAACACCACAGCGCCTTTGCTGGCAGCCAGAATAGTTGCCGATTTCGAGAACAGGCCACTTGCGGAGATCAGCGATGAATCCGGTGATTTCGGCGTGGAATTCGACGGCTACAGTTGGGAAACGGTGGTAGAAACAGTAAGCTCAGAGATGTTGGGAAGCATAGCGGATGATCTGCAAAGCATCGGTGTGACCGTGTCCTTCAACGGCGATGAGAAAGTTTTTCACTGCAAAACAGTCCGTTTTATGCGCAAGGGGACCGAAAGTTGAAGAAACCCCGGTTTTTCAGGCTTCCTCCACCCGGTTTTACCCTGATGGAGGTCCTGATTGCCATCCTGATGTTCGGCATCATTGTCACCACCGTTTTTGCCTCCTACCGATCCGTATTTTTCAGTGCGCCGATGATAGAAAGCAGTATTGATTTGTACGAAATGTCCGGCACTTGCCTGGGACGTATCGCTCTGGACCTCAGATCGATCTATATAGCGCAGCCCCCGGCATACAAAAAACCGGAATTTGATGCGCCCCCTGATCCGTACAGAGTGGTGGCACGCGGTGACGGGGACGGTAGTGGCAACACCCCGTGGCTCAGGTTTGCCTCCCTGGGCCACCTCTCTTTTGAACAATCAACCCGGGAAGGTATCGCCGAAATTGTTTACTATGATCATCCTGTCGGTGACGGGGTTTTTCAATTGAAGCGGTCGGACAGCCTTTATCCCTATCCCCCCTTCGAAGTGGATGGCTGGGATCCGATACTGTGCGAAGGGATTAAAAAATTAAAAATCACATATTTCGATCGCGAGGGCAACGATTATGACTACTGGGATTCCGAATCTGATGCGTTTGATTACGCAACGCCGGTGTCAGTCAACCTTCTGATCGAAATTGCTCAAAATGGAACCACATCCGTTTTTGAAACCCGGGTGACCTTACCGGTGGTGCGTGAGGGGCTAGAGTAGATGCAGTTTTATCGAAAAAGATATAATTCTTTGTGCCCTTTGTGGTCTCAATTTACATAGGACGATAGATTAACGAATTGAAAAAAATCAGCAACAATCGCGGCATTGCCCTCCTGATCACGCTTTCCATCATCACCCTGTTGGTGGCGACCACGCTCGAACTGCACCGCAGGGTCCGTTCGGCCCTTCTGGCCTCAGACTCGGACAAGGGAAGATTTATACTGGGTCAGATCACGACCTCCGGCATTCATGCGGGCATGGCCATGCTGGTTAAGGACAAGGCGGAGAGCGATATCGATTCCATACAGGAGGACTGGGCTGACAAGGAAACAATCGATGCACTGCTGCTTGACCTTCCCTTTGAAAATGGTGCCCCGGCAGTCACCATCTCGGATGAACTCGGAAAAATTCAGGTCAATGCACTGGTAAAGTTTCCAGGGGGACGCGAATTCAACGAAGCCCAGCGGAACATGTGGGAGCATTTCCTGAACTTGGCGATTTCACCCATGGAGAGGACGGAAGATACGGAACCGACGGCAATCATCAATTCGATCAAGGATTGGCTTGATTCCGGTGATGATGACGCTACTACAGGTCTGAGCGGCGCCGAATCAGATTATTATATGGACCTGGAGGAGGCCTATCCGTCAAGAAATGGCCCTTTGGCCCACCTGGGAGAATTGGGCATGATCAAAGGCATTACTCCGGAACTTTTTCAGGGGGCCGGCGGTGTTCCGGGAATAGAAAAATACATGACGGTATTCGGTATATCCGAGGCTGTGGACAGCCAGTTTACCTTTAAAGGGCGTATCAATATCAATACGGCGGACCATCCGGTTATCGCGGCAATACTGCCGGTGGAGCATGAATTCCTGGCT
>JAFDAT010000104.1 GCA_019313725.1 Deltaproteobacteria bacterium | reverse complement strand
TAAATGGAAACACCCTGCAGCTTATAGGGGTAGCTATGACAACATACCAGATACATCCCATCGTCATGGGATCTAAAATATTCGACAAAACCATGATGACCTACCAGCACGGATTTGGGGAAACCTACACAATTCCGATTTACTGCTGGTACATCCAGGGCGGAGACAAACACATACTGGTGGATACCGGGGAAATGAGCCCCATCCAGTCAAGTGACCGGGAGGCCTCCCTGGGAGGAAAAATCTATACCTTTGAAGAAGGGCTGGCCCGGTGGGATCTGACACCCGGTGATATCGACATCATTATCCACACACATCTGCACAACGACCATTGCGAAAATGACTACAAGTGCACCAATGCCGCCATCTATGTTCACGAAAAGGAGATGGAAAGCATTCACAATCCGCATCCTCTTGATTTCCGCTATCTTGAAGATTACATTGAGGATGTCGAGGAAAACGGTCAGATATGCCTGGTAAAAGATGACATTTCCATAGTGCCGGGCATTGAGGTCATGCACACACCGGCCCACACCAAGGGTGGTTTGACCGTGCTGATCGATACGGAGAAGGGCAGAGCAGCCATTACCGGGTTTTGCGTTATTGATGAAAACTTTCATCCACCCGTGGAAATCCGGGCCATGGAGATGGAAGTCATCCCGCCGGGAACGCATATCAATGCCCAGGAGTCCTACGACATCATGCTGAAAGTCAAAGAATCCGCCGACATTCTGCTGCCCCTGCACGAACCCAGGTTTGCGGCCGTTGACACAATACCCTGAATAAAATCGTGTTCCACGATTTTATGAAACGCGACTGCGTCGCTATAATTTGAATTCATTCCGTGCAGACAACGAGGTGAATTCAACTATAAAATATGAAATTATTTTCGATCTTTTTCGTGATTTCGTGATGAAAGATTTTTTTACTACTCTCTATAGCTTAAGGCTTTACCAGTGAAAACGTTAGAAGATTTGAAAAAAAGACTCGCAGAACTTGATGAAGCGATCCAAGAAACCAAGCGACGGATGCCCGCCCATTCGGTGAAACCGCCGGTAATGATGGACCTGCTCATACTCGAGGATGAATATGACGAAGTCCTACAGCAAATCAATGCAATCAAAGGGAAATAAAAAATGAGCCCTGGAGTCAAAAAAGCGGTTGTATTCGAAGAGACCTACCGGGATTATTTAAAACAGCTTTCGGGCATGGACTATCTTGCACGGGCGGACATCCTGGGTGTCGAAACTTCGGGGTCGGAACTGATCATCGATTTCTACGGAGATGCCTACAGGGTTTCCGCTGACGGCATCACAGATTCGTCCGGGAAAAGGGCTAACTTTGCCGTAAGCGTCCTTCTGTGTAAATACATCCTGGTCTGCCCCCGGGAAGTCCCGCAGGATGGCACATGGGTGACCTATCGGGAATTCAGGGATGCGGGACCGCTCATCGGATACTTCAACGCCAACACCAACAAAACCATAGAATCTTCTTTTTCCGGCAGGCCGGATCTGTTGGAAAAAGCCTGCCGGAAACTGGGCGCAGCCCCCCATGAAGATGGGGCATCCTACGACCTGTCTTTAATCTTCCACGCCCTTCCCAGGATCCCCGTGCTGCTGAGATTCAACGACAGTGATGACGAGTTCCCGGCACACTGCTCCATTCTTTTCCGGCAGTCCGCAGAACACTATCTCGACATGGAGTCCCTGGCCATTGCGGGAACGTTTCTGGCAGGAAACCTGATCCGGCCCTGACCCGAGTAAGGAATCCTGGCCCAGAGGACTAGGTCAGAGATATTAGTATGTTACCACAATAGCCGCCCCGAACAGCGTGTCGGTTTTTTCGATCTCGTCCGGTATGGGGCGATTCTGGTAACGGACCTCATAGGCCACCTTGAGCGCAAGGACATCGGTCAGGGCGGATATGAGCGCTACCTCCGAATTGATTTTATAATTGCGGTTGTCCTCAAAGTCCTGCAGGTATTCCGAACCCAGGGAAAACCTGTTTTTCTCGGTAAATGCGTATTCGTACTTTCCGAAAGCGCGGCCCTCTATGAAACCTTCGACCTTTGACACCATTTTTTATCCGCAGCATCCTCCGCATTTGCAAAACCGCTAAAAGTGAAGCCCAGAGCCATCAATATACCGATCATTTTGAGCTTGGTCATCTTTTATTTCCTTTTTTGTTTAGGGACCGGCAATACGACTCCGTCTACCGGCTCATCGATCCAGAAAATCATCGGGAATCTGGATCGCCACCATATTCCCTTTGGCGCAAGCCTTATCATCAACAAAAAGTGTCATGCCTACAACAGATTTACGCCCCTTGACCTCATCCACCTTAGCACGCAGCACGATGGTGCCGTCGATGGGTACCGGCGCCAGAAAATCCACATGCAGGGAGGCCGTGACAAAACGGGTGAACATGCCCGTACCAAATTGACGGCCTTCCCGCCTGTGCTTCTCCGCCGATGCGGTTGCCGCCCCATGACAATCCGTCAGAGAGGCGATCAACCCGCCATAAACGAATTTATGCCCTCCCGTGTGATACGGTTGGGGTTGAAACCTGCAGACACTTTCATCATCTTCCCAATAGCTTTTTAGCTTGAGCCCATGCTCGTTCAACCGGCCGCACCCATAACAGATGGCAAAATCATCCGGATAGTAATCCTGGAAGCTTTTCATGGAATTGAGTTATCCCTTTCTCCTGTTTTACCCATAGAGCATACATTCTTTGATATACTATCAGAAGTTAAGAATTATATGTCAACCCGGTAATTCCTTTATTTTTTTTTACAGCCGCCGAAATCGTGCTTATGGTAGGTATTCAATGATATCGGCCTCTTGGGAAGACATTAAAAACAAGGAAAGCGGTAATGAAACCGATAAAATCTTTGAAACCGGACAGGTTTTTCATTTTTCTGGTCTGGGCAGCCATTCTGGTGGTCTCTGTCCACATCACCGGCCCGGCCATTGCCGCCCAAACAAAAACAACGGGGACTTCAATGGATACACACAACAAACTGCCACCCATCGACACGGCAGCACCGTCAACGTTTGAAACAATTTCTTTCGGGCTGGGGTGATTCTGGGGCATCGAATCCCGGTTCGGGATTATCGAAGGGGTGATCCGCACGCGGGTTGGATATGCCGGCGGTAAAATGGAAGCTCCCACTTACAGACGGATAGGTGATCATACGGAAACCGTGGAGCTGGATTATGACCCCGCACGCATTACCTATGCGCGGCTGCTGGAAATCATCTGGGAAAGCCACACACCGGATAGCCGCAACGTGTCGGGACAGTATATGCACGCGATCTTTTATCACGATGACGAACAACGCCAGATGGCAGCGGCATCCAAAATCACCCATGCGGAGAAAACCGGCCGCTCCGTTACCACCGAAGTGTTGCCGCTGCGGTCCTTTACCATGGCGGAAGATTACCATCAGAAGTATATTTTAAAGCAGCACGCCGATCTCATGCAGGAAATGTTGCGCATCTATCCGCAGCACCGGGATCTTGTGGCATCCACCGCCGCAGCACGCCTGAACGGCTATGCGGGAGGAAACGGCTCACACGATCAGCTGTCCCGAGAATTGTCAAACCTGGGACTTAGTACTGCTGGAAAGCAGATTCTCACCGGATTGATCCGGAGATAAGTCCTGGTTGTTGACAAATCCCGTTTAGATCGCTAAATAGAGAGTTCAAAAGCCCATCTGAAGGCGGGTTGTTCAAGGCACCATAAACATTATCCTAAACCCAAGATCGATCAACGAATCGAACCACGAAGGTATCCGGTTCTCAAGGAGAGGACTGCAATCTGCGTGGTTTTTTTTATGGAGGCGTATATGAAACGGTTTATCTTTATGTTGGTTGTGGTTACATTTTTTTTTGTGGCAGGCGGCCAGGCCTTTGGACATTTTGGCATGCTGATTCCCTCAGACAATATGGTCATGCAGGGCGATAAAAAGACCATACAACTGCAGATGTCCTTCAGCCACCCCATGGAGATGATCGGCATGGAGCTGGCAAAACCGAGGGTATTCACTGTTGTTTCCAACGGCAGACATGATGATCTGGTGAATGCCCTCAAGCCCGTCCATGTGATGGGTCATACAGCCTGGGCTATGGAATACCGAGTCAAACGCCCCGGTGTCTACCATTTTTATATGGAGCCGCAGCCCTACTGGGAGCCGGCCGAAGATGTATTCATCATCCACTTCACCAAAACCGTAGTGGCCGCCTTTGGCGATGATGAAGGCTGGGATGATGAAATCGGCCTCAAGACCGAGATCGTGCCGTTGTCAAAACCATTCGGCCTTTATGCCGGCAATGTTTTTCAGGGAATTGTCAAATTCAACGGTCAGCCTGTCACTTATGCCGCAGTCGAGGTTGAATTCTACAATCAGGCGAAAACCGCCCATGCACCCACCGACTACATGGTCACCCAGACCATCAAGGCGGATGGAAATGGTATTTTCACCTATGCAGTGCCCAGGGCAGGCTGGTGGGGATTCGCAGCCCTCAATGAAGCGGATTTCACATTGAAAACGGAATCAGGCGAGGAAAAAGGCGTTGAGTTAGGTGCCGTTATCTGGGTCCATTTTGAACATTGGAAGTAGGTACCCGGGTATAGAGGGCCCGGCACTGGGTTCTCCCTATAAGGGAGTGTTTATTTCATAACATGAAGTGACTAAAGTGAGCTAAAATGATCTAAAGTGCCTAAAGTTAAGGAATTCTACCTGTTCATATAATAGATAGAGCGAAGCGACTCATCAACTTTAGATCACTTATCACTTTAGATCACTCAACACTTCGGGTTAATTTTTCGGCAGGGGCCTAAGGGCTCTGACCTGGCCCAAGGACCAGGTTTTTAATACCGGAATAATTTCAGGTAATTATGCCTAAACCGCACTCCCAAATGTTAAGTCTTTCCTTTAAGCCGCCGTTTAATTTCAGGCAGCTCACCGGCTTTTTAAAATTCAGAGCTATACCGGGCGTGGAATTTGCCGGTGATGATATTTACAGCAGAAGCATAGAAATCGACGGCAAGGCGGGGGTTTTTACCGTAACCTGCAATCGAGCCAGAAGCGCGGTAACCGTGGAAGCCCGATTTCCGGATCCAAACACGCTTCCTGTCATCGCGGAAGCCGTAAAAAATATTTTCGACCTGGATGCCCCCGTGAAGACCATCGATGGCCATTTGAAAAAGGATAGATTTATGGGCAGCATGGTCAGCCAAAATCCGGGAATCCGGGTCCCGGGATCATTCAATGGCTTTGAACTCTGCATCCGGGCCATCATCGGGCAGCAGATATCTGTCAAGGGCGCCACCACCATCATCGGCAGGATCGCTGCCAACTATGGGAAAAAACTGAACAGGCCCAACGATTTTAGCTTGAAATATCTATTTCCGACCCCGGAAAAACTTGCGGCTGCCGATTTTGAAAGCATCGGCCTGACCAGAGTCAGGATCGCAACCATCCAACTTCTCTCGACCGCAGTCCTGGAAAATAGAATCAATTTCAATCCATCTTCGGATCCTGCCGTATTGAAAGATGCTCTTGTGCGGATAAAAGGCATCGGAGAGTGGACGGCCCAATACGTTCTCATGCGGACCGTCAAATACCCTGACGCCTTCCCCTGTTCCGACCTTGGCCTGCTGAAAGCGGCCTCACCGGATGAGACACCCATAGCTGAAAAACGGCTCAAGGAAATGTCAATTCCCTGGAAGCCGTGGCGAGCCTATGCAGCCATGCATTTATGGTCAAGCCTTTGACCGTATTTCGATTGGCTTCCGTCAAGGCAACAGCATCTCGAACCGTTACCGATGGTTCAAACCGAGTAATTCTCTTACTTGTTGCGTGCCCCTGCGGTTTGCTGCCGCTATAGTGGGGTCTTGCCCATGCCCCCTCTCGGCACCTTGGAGAAGCGCTTCAACAGCTTCGCGCCCGTCAGCGGTTTTTACGGCCTCTCTCGGAGATTCCCCCCCCAAGGCCGGGATATTGTCATCCACCCAGCTTTCCCAGTGCTTTCCTATCATTCCGTCCAGTTGCGCTTGAACTTCAGGATGCTGCATCAATTCTTCATGTTCTTTTGATGGTTTATTTTCGGCAGTTCCGGCTGCATGTTTGCTCATCATCGAATCCAGATCCTGAATCTCGTCAACCTTAAATCGACAGCCGTCACCAAGCCTGGCATCAATCTCATGGCGTAATGCCTGAGCTCTTTCGGCGGAGTTGACTTCGGCGGTCAATCGCTGACCATCGATCACGATACGGCCCAGTATCGTGTTGGGCATTCCGGGACTGGCCTTGTGACCCTGCCGGTCCCATGGAATCTCGACTCGAATAATCCGGCCGTTGTTATCCCGTTTTGCATCGGTCCACAGTTCCTCGGACGTCATGGTAACACACAGGTCGTAGAGCTTCTCGAAAACATCTTCAGCTGAAGACACTTCATAAATCAGCCGGTGAATTTCCATCGGATGACCGTCGGTATTGCAGAGTTGCGGCATGGAGTGCAATGAATGGTCAATGTGAAAATACAGCTCCCGGATTTCCGCGTCCCATGCATACAAGGTGTCATCGGTTATGGCAGATCGATCATGACCCAGACGTTTTCTAAATTGGATAATGTCCGGTTTGCGGTCGGGAGGAATAAGGGTCGGGCTAAGCCCGATCAGCATACCCACGCCGTCCACAGACACCGCACGGCCATAGAGCAAATCGCCTGGTTGTATGTATTCCGAGCCTGTGCGTTCCTGGGCCTCGATACGGGAGCCTCTAAAAATATCTTGAAGGGTCATACCCTTTCCCTTGTCAACGCCCTTTACTTCCCAGAAGCTGTACGGTTTGCGGTTGATGCATTCGATCAGACGCCGCTCCAGCGGATCGAGTCGGCTGGCATGCGCTTCCGCATACAGTTCGGCCACAGTTCGATCCTCCGGCCCCGGAAGCTCCACTCCGGCATTAAAGGAATCGTACTCCCAGTTGAATAGAAACCAGGGCCAAAACAGGGGCCCGGCCCGATCAAGCATGTCTTTACCGATCTCGTCCTCCGGGTCGGGCCACAACAAAAACTCGTGCATGGCCACATCAACTGCTTCCTCTCCAAATGTTCGGGCGGCATGGGTATGTAAACGGTCCACAAGGCGATCATGTGCTTCTGACAATCGCCGATAGTACAATGTTTGAGAGGATACAGCCTCTTTGCCCAAACAGCACTTTTTATATTTTTTCCCGCTGCCGCAGGGGCAGGGGGCGTTGCGTCCAATTTTCATCGTTCTTCCTCCCAATGTTATAGTATGTCATAGCTTAATATCACAGTGTGTCGCCACATTTCAACCAGATGAATAGGCATCTGTTTTGGCTCTGGTAAAGAAATTTTTCTTGACAACAGATACCCTGATATAATATTTGACGTTGTTCATATAAATTTTTCGCCACATTGAAGAATTTGGGTGGAATCCAATTGATCCCCAGTAGCTCAGTCGGCAGAGCAGATGGCTGTTAACCATCGGGTCCGCGGTTCAAGTCCGTGCTGGGGAGCCAGAAAAATCAAGGGGTTAGCCAAAAACAGCTAATCCCTTTTTTCTTTTGTGTGAGACTCCGTGTGAGAAAAAATGTTTTTCCATGATTCTCATTTCAACTCACTAACATGCTTGAACAGGATTATTTTCAGCCTTGATCATAATGATCTATTTTGGAATCTTTTGACAACACATGCATAGTCTGATATCAAATTATTTATAAGTACCTATCATAGTGTCTTACCTGCCATTATCCCAATGGCAGAACCAACCTGATCCTGTCTCATTTATAATTCATTATTGTTCTGAAGCTTTACCACATTCCTACAAGCTACATTCTCAACGAACAGTTATGTGATCATGAAAATTTACCTGATCATAGGATGTCTGAAATTTCTGATATAATGCTGTCCAAGGGGGTTTTATCTCTTTGGATGGCATTCTAATGATGGGGTAATGCATCTGATCTGAAAAATCAAAATAGTGAAAAGGATGTCATGGGTCTTTTGAAAGAATAGCCCAAGGAGGTAAAAATGCCATTTATCAATATCAAGGTTCTAAAAGGAACATTATCAAATGAGAAAAAAGCTGACATGATCAAGAGAGTTTCTGAAACTGTAGCTGAAATTGAAACAAGCCCTCATCCAAAGGACAACCTTATGCCACATACATGGTGTGTAATTGAAGAAGTTGACTTTGAAAATTGGGGTATTGGTGGAAATCAGGTTACAGCAGAAATGTTGCAAGCTATAGTTGCGGGGAATACTTAATCATTAGTGCCTAAATGGTATATTGAGATGGGGGCTTAATTTGCCCCATTGTTTTTTTGCAATATGCATTCTTTCTTGACCCCATTCTCTTAATTCTGAATATTGCTGTAATTGCAATAAATCTCATCTTATCTGTATCATCAAGATAGTAGGATTATAGGTGAAGGTGTCAATATCGCATCCCGCATTGAGAGCTTAAAATAAAAAACAGGGCGAACCCTTGAAAAGGCTCGCCCTGCCTCAATGAAATTCTCTTTGGTAATTTTCAAGCTAAATTCTTACTGGCCTTGAATGTTACCGCATTTCTGCCCTTGATCTTGATCTGCTCACCCGTCTGAGGATTCCGGCCCTTGCGGGTTTTCCGATAAACCTTCTTGAAGGTGCCAAAGCCAACAATCGTTACTTTGCTGCCGCGCTTTTTCAGCCCACCTTTTATTCCGTCAAGGAATGAATCGTACGCCTTGGCTGCCGCCGCCTTTGATATACCCGCATCCTTTGCAATCTTTTCAATCATTTCCGCTTTTGTCATGAAACCTCCTCCTTCAGATTAAAGGTGAACATTGAATTACCGCCCTATTTCATGAACATTGTTGGAACACGTTATACGTGAGATCGGCTTGTGTCAACTATCCGTTTTCAAAGATATTTTGGGCTCTGTTACAAAACCTTAACCCGGGGAGTATCGTTGGGCTTGAATAAACACCTGTTCCAGCGAACCCGGCGGATACATCGCCTGTGATGTACGGTTGATTTCTATTATCATAACGTTGCCATCTAATTTTCGAACGATTCCCCACGAGCGGACCGCGACCATTTTTTTCCATCAATTCCATCCGCATAAGAAAATGGTTGATTATTTTAGAAGTAAACGATATTGGGCATCCACATCAAAATTATCCGGCGGTTGTCACCATGTCCATTGACAATATAACCGGATTTGATACCGAAATGAAATAAAGCCGTCCGGCAAACGCGCCGAGGCGGCTTTTTGTTATTTTAATCGACATAGACCGGCCGGGATTTATCCCGACCACCATCAGGAAGATATTCATGAATTTTTCAACTTTTAAATTAAAGCCAGAAATTATCCGGGCCATTGACCAACTTGGGTATGAACATGCCACCCAGATTCAGGAAAAAGCCATCCCCCAAATGCTGACAGGCAGCACCGATATCATCGGCCTGGCCCAGACCGGCACCGGAAAAACCGCCGCCTTCGGACTGCCGATGATCCAGTTGATTGATTTTGATTCAAAACGTCCCCAGGGATTGGTCCTCTGCCCTACGCGGGAACTCTGCCTTCAAATCACCGGTGACCTGAAACTGTTTGCCCGGCACGTCCCGAATGCACGAATTGTAGCCGTTTACGGAGGGGCCGATATTCGGGACCAGATCTCCCTGATAGTGGCTTATGCGGTTCTGGATGAAGCCGATGAAATGCTTAACATGGGGTTTCAGGAAGACATCGACGACATTCTGGAACGGACTCCCTCCGGCAAGCGAACCTGGCTTTTTTCAGCCACCATGCCGGGTGCCGCAGCAAAAATCGCCGACTCCTATATGAACCACCCCGTAACCATAACCGCGGGCTTACCCAACAAAGTCGCTGAAAACATCTCTCACGCCTGCTATATCGTCAAAGAAAAAGATCGGTATGTGGCCCTCAAGCGGATGATCGACTATATCCCCGATATCTTTGGCCTCATTTTCTGCCGCACGCGCCTGGAAACCCAGACGGTGGCTGAAAAACTGATGAAAGACGGTTACAATGCCGAACCGCTGCACGGCGATCTCTCCCAGATGCAACGGAATCAGGTTATGAAAAAATTCAGGGATCGAACCCTCCAACTGCTGGTGGCCACTGATGTAGCCGCACGGGGTCTGGATGTGGATGACATCACCCACGTTATTAATTACAAACTTCCCGATGAATCGGAAAGATACACCCATCGGAGCGGTCGAACGGCCCGAGCGGGCAAATCAGGCGTATCCATTGTATTGGTAAACACCCGTGAAGTCCGAAGGGTCAAGGATCTGGAATCCAAAAGTGGCATTCGGTTCGAGGTTAAACAAATCCCAAGCGGCCGGGCCGTTTGTGAGAAACAGTTGTCTGCGATGATGGACTGGCTGGCCTCCACGCAGGTCGACAACAAAGAA
>JAFDAT010000462.1 GCA_019313725.1 Deltaproteobacteria bacterium | reverse complement strand
AGTTGACATAATCCAAGAAATTTTAACCTCACCGTAACAATCATTATTTGAAGATTTATAGCTATAGGAGGGCAATTTCAGGGCAGTTGAATTTGTCCTTTTTTGCATTTTCGTAAGAAAATTGATATCAGTAACGCGATGTCATAGATTCACATTGCAGATATGTTCAGAAAACACATGTTTTGTGACGGATTGATCTACAAGCCTTTTCCCACGTGTTATCGGCCACCTCTGATTACGCGATTGCAGAACCGTAGTGTCTTTTTCTGACTTTATTTTCTTTTTCCGCAAATTTGGCATTAATTTTTCTGCCGTCCAGGGTCACACCTTTTAGAGATTTGAGAACTTTGTTTGCCACTCTTTTTTCAACGTCAAAGAACGAAAACTCCCTTTTGAGTTCGATCCGGCCGAGTTTTTTTGATGATATACCCGATTTGTCGCAGACCAGGCGCACGATGGCACCTTCCTTGAGTTTGTCAAGGCGGCCGACATTGATAAAAAATCGCTGAATATTGCCTGCAAGGCGGTGTTCAGCCTTATCAGCTTTTGTTTTGCGTTTTTTTACATTTACGTTGATGTCTTCAGCACCGCGGTAATAATCGAGAAAGTGGTTGAACTCTGCTGAGACGAATCGACGGATTAGTTCTTCCTTGCTGAGAGCTGAAAGGGTTTCAAGCACCGGCGGAAGGTAACTATCGATTTCTTTGTTGTCGACCTGCGTGGAGGCCAGCCGGTCCATCATCGCAGACAACTGTTTCTCACAAACGGCCCGGCCGCTTGGGATTTGTTTAACCTCGAACCGAATGCCACTTTTGGATTCCAGCTCCTTGACCCTTCGGACTTCACGGGTGTTTATTCAAGCCCAACGATACTCCCCGGGTTAAGGTTTTGTAACAGAGCTAAATATATAAGTAATTTCGGATAGTTGACAAAATCTATGTGAAATCTCAATAACGCTGTGCCGTCAATTTGGGCTGAACCGTAATTTTTGTAAATTCCCATATCAACATGGTCTTGACACAAAAACAGCTTCTTGGCATACTCGAAAAAATTGTCGTGGAAAAGTTTTAGTGAAACACGACGTTGTCGTTGTTGTCGTTCAAATGGCTGCTTTGCCTTCGTTTCCGCGAAGCATAAACGCAGACAAATAAAGTACAATTCCTGTCTAAAATTACTTCGTTCCTCTAAAGACTGCCGGACCTAACATTCACAAAATGTTCGGTCACGCTCATTTTTGATTGTCCCAGGAGGTTTTCGGTATGATTAATAATCAAGCAAAGGATGTCGTAGCCCGATTGTTAGATGGCGCCGGTATTACCCTGAACGGGGACAGACCCTTTGACATTCTGGTGAAAAATGAAAATTTATATAAACGGATCCTGTCTGACGGCATTTTGGGCCTTGGTGAAGCCTATATGGACGACTGGTGGACGTGTGCCTGCCTGGATCAATTGGCTGCCAGGGTGGCCCGCACCAATATCCGCAATGAGATTGAAAAAAGCTGGAAGCTAAGGCGGGCTGTGCTCAAGTCCAGGATTTCTAACCTTCAAAAACCCAGCCGTTCTTTTCAGGTAGGTGAAAAGCATTATGACGTGGGCAATGACCTATACAGGGTTATGCTGGACAGACGCATGTTGTACACCTGTGCATACTGGAAAAACAGCAACAGTCTGGATGAAGCCCAGGAAGCCAAGCTGGACTTGATCTGCAGAAAAATCGGTTTAAAGCCGGGGATGACGGTATTGGAATTCGGCTGTGGATTCGGAGCCTTTGCCAAATATGCCGCCGAGAAATACGGTGTTCAGGTGACCGGGATGACCGTATCAAAAGAGCAGGCTAAACTCGGTAGGGAGATGTGCAAAGGCCTGCCGGTTGAAATCCTGTTGGAGGATTATCGCAAGGTAAGCGCGAAATATGACCGCGTTATTTCCATCGGTATCATGGAGCATGTGGGCTATAAAAACTATCGAACCTACATGCAGAAAACCAATGAAACCCTCAAGGACGACGGCATCGCTTTTATCCACACCATTGGCGGTAACCATAGCGCCACCATCGCCAACTGCTGGACTACCAAGTATATTTTTCCGAACAGTATGATACCTTCAATGGTACAGATCTCAAAAGCGATGGAAGGATTGTTTGTCATGGAGGACTGGCACAATTTCGGAGAGGACTATGATAAAACCCTCATGGCCTGGCATGACAAATTCGAGAAGGCCTGGCCGGATTTGAAAACCCATTACGACGACCGGTTTTATCGCATGTGGCGATTTTACCTGTTGACCTCTGCAGGTTCATTTAGAGCCCGGAGCCTGCAACTGTGGCAGATCGTGATGACGAAACCCGGCAAAAAGCAGCCCAACTGCAGGTTTAGCTGATACCGATGGTGATAGTATGATAGACGCTAAAGTCATAATCATTGGCGGCGGGCCGGCCGGGTCGACCTGTGCCTGGAAATTGAAGCAATCGAACGTACCTGCAATTCTGCTGGACAAAAAACCGTTTCCCCGTTCCAAGATCTGTGCCGGTTGGATTACGCCCGAAGTTATAGAGGATCTAAACATCCGTAGCGGTGAATACCCTCATCATATGTTGGTGTTTCGCAGGTTGAACTATTATTTTTACGGGTGCAGAATTCCAGTCAGGACAAAACAGTTTTCGATCCGACGTTTTGAGTTTGATGATTGGCTGATCGAACGGTCGGGTGTTAAGGTTATTGAACACAATGTGAAACAGATCCGAAAAGAGGGTAAGCTTTACGTCATC
>JAFDAT010000461.1 GCA_019313725.1 Deltaproteobacteria bacterium | reverse complement strand
CCTGCTCTTCTCTGACTTTTAAGTTCTCATTGATGAAATATCTGGCCAGGGCATTGGTCACGCGCATAATATGTTCGGGGTTTTGGCCTTTGAAAGAGATGGAGAAGGCGTCCGCAGGCCCCCGCCTGTTTTCCCGGATCAGATCGATGGAAATCCGGTTACGCATGGAGACGAGTTTATCCTCCATGAAGACTTTATCATGTTCGGGTCCCGAAAAAATATTGAATTCATCAATAATTCTTTCGAGATTCGAGCGGCTCAGGATCTGCTGGGATATAGTATTGATCCTGGAATCGATATCCGCCGAAACGATGGAACGCACATACTCATCCGGAACTTTCTGGGGCTGGATCAGGATCATGGTGCTGGCGTTGTAAATTTTAGGCAGCACGATGACCAGGGCAATGCCGGCCAGCATGGCCAGACAAAACGGCAGGATCACCAACCAGCGACGCTTCAGAATAATCCCGATGATATAATTAGGGTCAATCGTGCTTGCTTTATTTTCCATTATAAGCTATCAGCCCATTCATTCAAAATTCACAATTCATAATTAAAAATTCTTCCCAGCCACGCTACGCCAATCCATAGGTCTTGATCTTGTTAAGCATGGACTTGTAACTGATACTTAGCATGGCTGCGGCCTTTCTCCGATTCCAGTTGGTTGACTCCAGTGCTGTCTGCATGATCTGTTTTTCAACCTTGGCCATGAAATTCAAGCAGATTTTTTTCAACGCCATCTCACCCACCTGCCCAAGATATTCTTTTTTGTTGGTCATCTGCTCGATGGAAACCAGCTCGCGGGCCCACTTTTTCTTTATGCGCGATGCTTCCCGCGAGCTCCGGGGGTGTATATTTGAAACAATGCTGTTTTTTTCGCCCTTCAGTACTATCCGTTTCACGATATCCCGCAATTCTCGTATATTTCCCGGCCAGCCATACTGCAAAAACCGGCCCTTGAGTCTGCTCGATATGGGAAGAATAACCTTATCAAATTCTCGACAAAATTTATAGGAAAAAAAATCAGTTAACAATGGAATGTCCTCCCTGCGATGCCTGAGGGGCGGTATGTTCAGATGCAAGACATTCAAGCGGTAATAGAGGTCTTTTCTAAACCGGCGTTCGGCGACCAATGCCTTTAAATCCTGGCTTGTCCCGGCCAGGATTCTGAATTGATCGTTCCGGGTTCCGGTGATCAGCAGGAGTTCGGCTTGCAGGTGCTCGGGCAGCCGGCCGGTTTCTTCCAGATAGATTGTCCACCTTTGTGAATCGCCATTCTGCAAATCATGGGGGTCGGCCTCTGGCTGCAGCTGGCGCTTGTTGAATTCGAACAGCAGAGAAAAGGCGTCGTCACAACGCAAATGGGCAGCATCGACCTTGATAAAGCGTCCATTGTCCTGTCCGGAAGCCCCGTGGACGGCTCTTGCCACGGACTCCTTGCCGGTTCCGGGTTCACCCGTTAACAGTATGCTTTCGTTCAGCCTGCCCAATTCCGGCAATTTTTGTTTGATTCGCATCAGTTCCGCACTGCTGCCCACCAGAAAAGATGAAAAACCGATCCGAGGGTCTGCCATCTTTTTATTCAAGGCCGAGCGAACGGCGGCTTGGAACATGGCCAGGTCATAGGTGTTGTCGACGATATCGGCATTTTCAAACTGACTTGCCGTGAGGTATTGTCCCAGGTTTTTGTTGTCTGACAAAATCAGAAGCGGAAGACGGCAGGCTACGGCCATCAGCGCGTTGATGCACATCATCAGCTGTTCGTTTTCCAGGGTCCCCAGAACCATGAGGTCGGCGTCGAGTTGATCGAGGTTATCGATACAGTTGGCAATGGAATCAAAACTGAAAACAATGTAGCCTTCCCGGGACAGGATCGTCTTCAAATATCCTTTGCGGACATGGTTGTTTTCGAAGATGATTATTTTTTTAGCGTTTTTGTCCATTCTTCATTAGAAACAGGCCTCAGCCTGTAATCCATCTGTTCAGGGCCGATGTGCATGTGATCCAAAAAGCGTCCAATACGTTACTGACGTTTCTAATGTGAAAATTTATGTGACACACGTAGCTATCTCAATTCTTCTGCAATTCTCGTACCGGATAGCGGCACACGCCCGGTCTGTAGGTCATAAAATGCATTTATGGGGTCATGAATAGGTAAAATAATGCCAATATTTGGAAATTTATTACATTTTCGTCCCATATTTTTTACAAAAAGTCAACCAATTTATGGAAATATTGACACAATAAAAATTGAAATATGGATTCTATTTCTTTATTTAGGTATTCATTTTCACATTGAATAGGAAATTATTTTCATGTTTTTTATTTACGTCCTTGCAAATTGAATGGAATTGAGATATGTAGTACTTGAATTGATAAAAATATGCGGATCCAATTTAAAGGGTAAACAACATGCCGACGCAACCCCGATTACTTATCATCGATGACAATGAAGAGATCCTTGTCTCCCTGAAGAATTTTTTAAGCAAGAAAAATTTTACCGTGGTCACCGCATCTAACGGCCTGGATGGACTGAAGTTGTTCGAGGCCGCCTACGACGATTTCGATCTCGTTGTCACCGATCTGATAATGCCGAACATTGGCGGTGTTGCCCTGATATCCATTTTCAAAAAAAAGATTGCGGATCTACCGGTGATTGCCATCACGGGATATGGCGAACAGCCCGAGTCCCTGGCCCGGGCTTCTATCCGGGAAAAAAGCCTAAGGGTTTGCGAAGAAATAAGCTCGCAAATTTTCAGAGTTTTTTTACTTAGCCGTAGACAAATTAGCAATTGTTTTTTCTCTGCGACTCGAGCGAAGTGGGCGGTAACATATAAATGGAGAATGCGACATGGCACGTCCGCTTATTGGAGTGAGCGAAAACATTGTCAAGGTTCGTGAAGTGATCAATCATGTGGCCAACACGGGGTTGAACACCGTCATCTATGGCGAAAGCGGTGTGGGCAAAGAAGTGGTGGCCCAGGACCTCTATCAAAAATCGCCCAGGAACGGTAACCCTTTTATCAAGGTGAACTGTGCTGCATTGCCGGATGGACTGCTTGAAAGCGAACTCTTCGGTTATGAAAAAGGCGCTTTCACCGGTGCCGACAAAAAGACCCGGGGGAAGTTTGAACTGGCCAACAAGGGCGTCCTGATGCTGGACGAAATCGGTGACATGTCACTGCCGCTGCAGGCCAAACTCCTGCACGTGCTTCAGGGCGGGCAGTTTTCACCATTGGGATCGGAAAAGGAAGTAATTACCGACACATGGGTGATTGCGGCAACCAACCACGATCTGGAACAGAATATTCAGGACGGCAAGTTCCGGGAGGATCTTTATTACCGGCTCAATATCATCAAGATATACCTCAAACCGCTCCGGGAAAGGCCGGAGGATATCCCCCACCTCATCGACTATTACCTGAAGGAGTATTCTCTGCTCTACAACGCCAATAATCTGGTCCAGCCAAGTAATCGTGTGATATCCGAATTGGCAAGTTATACCTGGCCGGGCAATGTAAGAGAGCTGCAAAATATTTTGAAGCGCATGCTGGTTCTGGGCGATGCCGAAAAAATTATTGACGAATTAAACCACCGCAATGAGGGGTCGAACAGTACCGCTTCCAAATCCTCCGGAACGAATGCAGCCAGTTTCAG
>JAFDAT010000103.1 GCA_019313725.1 Deltaproteobacteria bacterium | reverse complement strand
TTTTTAAGCCACCGACGCTGCCGGTGGCTTAAAAAGGGACTGATATTAAACAACGTTATCATATAAATTAAAATGACAAAAGTAATTTTTCCACAACACCCCGGCCAACAATCGAAATATTCATAAGAAGTATAGAATGTCCCGCATTGCATTATGCCCTGAATTGTGATTATAGCTAAGGCATTTGATTACAATCTTGCGGAAGGACCTCACATGGCCAGACCATCTCAACCCAGCAGCAAAGAAACTAGTGGAAAAAAACGAATCGGGGATGCATTTGTTGACAACGGTCTTATCGACAAGGCCCAGCTCCAAAAAGCATTAAAACGTCAGTCCCGCAAAGGCGGTCACCTGGGATCAATCCTGATCGAAATGGGGTTTATCACCATCGGCGACCTGCTTGATTTCCTTTCTTTGCAGTGCGGATTTCCGGCCATCAATCTGTACGAGACCCGTATAGACAAGGCGGTGCTTGAATCGATCTCCAGGGAAAAGGTCCAAAATTTAAAAATCCTGCCCGTTGCCGTTGATGAACACACCCTGACGCTGGCGATGGTAAACCCCCACGACTTTGAAACCGTGAGCGAAATCGGGTTTCGGCTGGGAAAAAAAATCAACCCCGTGATTGTCCCCGCTTTCATGATGGAAGCTGTGCGGAAAGTCCTTTTGACTGAACCGGTCGGGGGACTGAACGGCAAGCTGATCAAAAAAATGGTTGATGCCACCCGTCAAAAGATCGGCAAGACCGCGCCATTGATTGCCCTGCTTCAATATCTCTCAAAATCCAAAGCGAATGATTTGCTGCTCTCAGCCGGCGCACCGCCGGCGCTGAAAATCAGCAACGAACTAAAGCGCCTGACCATGCCCCCCCTGACACCGGCTGACTGCGAAAAATACGCCCGGGACCTGTTGTCGGATGAAGAATGGGCGCTGTTTGAAGAAAAAAATGACTGCGGCATAGCCATAACCTATCCGAGTATAGGTCGATTCAGGGCCAATGTTTTCAGGCAGCGTAATTCCATTGCCATCGCCCTGCGGAACCTGCCCGAATCGATCCCCTCCCTGGACGATCTCAATCTTCCCGCGTGGTTGAAGGAATTCGCTCTCAGGCCCCAGGGGCTTATTCTTATTGGAGGGCCAGCCGGGCACGGCAAATCCACAACCCTCTGCGCCCTTGTCGATATCATCAACAATAACCGGCGCTGTAACATCCTGACCCTTGAGGACCCGGTTGAATATCTGCACAAACATGGAATGAGCAATATCAACCAGCGTGAAGTGGGCAGGGACACCGAGTCCTTCAGTGA
Organism: Deltaproteobacteria bacterium; assembly: GCA_019313725.1. Taxonomy (GTDB): domain Bacteria; phylum Desulfobacterota; class Desulfobacteria; order Desulfobacterales; family B30-G6; genus JAJDNW01. Next base: position 8,502 of record JAFDAT010000103.1, on the reverse strand, counting down.
AGGGCTGCGCAATATATTCCGGCAGGCGCCGGATGTCATCATCATCGGCGAAATGAGGGACAAGGAAAGCATGGCCATCGCCATGCGGGCAGCCAGTACGGGCCACCTTGTATTGAGCACCATTCACGCCAACAATTCGACTTCGGTCATAGAATCGATTATCAACGCCTTTGAACCCCATCGACAGAACCTGGTCAGGATGATGCTCGCAGACTGCCTCCTGCTCTGTCTGTCACAGAGGCTTCTGCCCCTTAAAACCAGCCGGGGAAGAATTCTGGCGCTGGAAAAACTCATTAACAGCCATCGCATCCGAAACCGTATCCGGGAGGAGAAGACCCATCACATCCGATCTCAGATGCAGGCCGGGTCAGAAGATTTTGTCTCGCTGGATGTTTCCCTTGCCCACCTCTATAAAAAAGGGGCCATCAACCTGGAAGACGGCGTCCGTTTCGCTGAGGATGAAATGTTCTTCCGGGAAGTTGCCTTGGGGGAAAAGTAGATACCTGGGTCCAGAGGGCCCGGCACTGGGTTCTCCCTATAAGGGAGTGTTTATTTCATAGCATGAAGTGAGTAAAGTGAGCTAAAATGAGCTAAAGTGCCTAAAGTTAAGGAATTCTACCTGTTTATATAATAGATAGAGCGAAGCGATTCATCAACTTTAGATCACTTATCACTTTAGATCACTCAACACTTCGGGTTAATTTTTCGGCAGAGCCTAATGGCTCTAACCCCCGCAAAGCGGGATCTACGACGGTCCAAAGGACCAGGTTTTTAATACTGGAATAAACAAAAATAAAATTCTTGGGTTTCACTCCCTTTTTAAGCGCGCTCTTAACCACCGATCCCCGACATCTGATCCGTCACTTTGAACGCACTGTCCGGGCCGTAGTCATGTTCACCTTGTTTGTGCCGGACTGCGGTCTTAAACATATTGGCAATTTGATCGTCGCTACAGCCCTTGCGCATGGGGCCCTTGACATCCACCTGGCGATCAGAAAGCAGGCAGGGTCTGATATGGCCGTCCGCCGTCAGCCGCAGCCGATTGCACTCTGAGCAAAAATGGCGGCTCATGGGACGGATAAATCCTATTTCCCCGGGGGCGCCTTCAAACCTGAATCTCTCGGCGGGGCCGTCCATATGATTTTTCTTTACCGGCACGAGCTTTCCCATGGTTTCAATCCGCTTTTTGATTTCGGGCGCCAGAAGCGAATCCCCGGTATGCATCCTTGAATTGCCAATGGGCATGTATTCAATAAACCGTATGTGAAAGGGATACGTCAGGGAGAGCCTGGCCATATCGACGAGTTCCTGGTCGTTGTGCCCCTTCAGCGCAACCACATTGAGCTTTATGGGTGCGAGCCCCGAATCATAGGCCCGCATGATGCCACGCCACACACTGTCGAAAACATCGTACCCGGTGATGTAGGTAAACTTATCCTTGTCCAGGGTGTCGATGCTCACATTTATTCGCCGGATCCCTGCGGACTTAATCATATCCACATTCTTTTCCAAGAGGTAGCCGTTGGTGGTCAGGGAAATGTCGGTCAGGCCGTCGATGTCGCCCAGGCTTTTCAGAAAAGCATCGATGCCCCTACGTACCAGGGGCTCGCCGCCGGTCACGCGCACCTTGCGGATCCCCAGGGCAACGCCTATGTTGACGATCCTCAGAATCTCTTCATACCTGAGGATGTCATCGTGAGGCACTTTGGGGACGATCCCCTTGGGGACACAATATATGCAGCGAAGATTGCACCTGTCGGTGACAGAGATACGCAGATATTCCAGTTGCCGGTTAAATTTGTCCGTCAGTAGCGTATTTTCCATTCAGTTCTCTCTCGCAAATTTCTCGGTGTAGGCCGGGACTTCGACCATGGGAGGCCGTTCGAGACCTTCCATTTTGAAAGAAACCGGCCGATATTCGTTCCCGACGAGATTATATTGAATCATTTCATCAAACATCTTCTTCTTTAAATCGATCAAACCCAGCTTGGCTTTCCTGTTGATAAAGGTCTTTATGATCACAAAGGCCATGCGTCCAAGAGCCTGGGTAGACTGGTTCCGGTGAACCCGCCGGTCAAGATCGGTCTGGCCAATGACCTCGAGCCCCCATTTCGTATAAATATCCAGGATCATGCTGGTCTCTACCCCGTATCCAATGGGAAACGGTATTTTCTCCAAAATGTCCCGGTAGCTGGCATACTCACCCGACAGCGGTTGAATTATCTGCGTCAACTCGGGAAAGAACAGCGCAAAAAGCGGTCTGATCACCAGCTCCGTTACCCGCCCCCCCCCGGTTGAGCGCATCTTGTTTTTTCCGACGGCAATCGGACGATCGTAAAAAGCCTTGACATATTTAATGTGGTCGGTCAATAGCAACGGTCCCAGCAAACCATAGGCGAAACGGTGATGAATATTTTTTATGTCGGCGTCCAGGTAGATGATTATGTCGCCCTGCGTGATATAGAGTCCCTTCCACAGGTTCTCGCCCTTGCCCCTGAAGTGTTCCATATCGGGCAGGATGTCGGCCGCCGAATAAAAGCGTGCACCATATGCCTCGGCCGCCTCCCGCGTGCGGTCTGTAGACCCGGAGTCCACGACCACGATTTCGTCAATCAGCGGAAAACGGTTCATGAGTTCCGACTTCATGATCACGATCTCCTTGGCAATGGTCCGCTCTTCATTGAGGGTCGGCAGGCAGAGGGAAATTTTAATCTTTTTCTTCTGCTTGGCTTCCACCAGACGTCCAAGATCCGAAAATTCAGAATGATGAAATGTATTGCTCTTCAACCAGTTATACGTCATCACAAACCCCGTTGTCTATGGCCAGAATCACGCCCAGAATCTGGGCGATGCCCCTGAACATAGGTTCGATTTCCATGGTTGCGGCTTCCAGGTGATAATCTTTCCCCCGTGTTACCCCCAGTGTTACCGCGGGAATCTTGTGCGCAAGAAAAATGGACAGCTCCGATTCACTGGGCTCACTGACCGGTTTCAGGTCGAGTCTGCGCATAGCCGCCACGGCACTCTTGACCAGCGGGTGAGCGTATCCGATACTGGAAGCATGAAGGCTGCTGATGGTATTCAGCCTCAAATCCACCCTGGACTCATGCCCCGTGCCGCTGACGATATCCTGTATATCATTATAGATTGTTTTCACCATGCTGTCGGAATCACTCTGTATTTCAAACCCCAGGGTACCGTCATGGGCGATCAGGCCATGTTTGTACCCCCCGTATATCTTGCCGATAATCACCCGGGACCGCGGCCGCTGGGGCAGACTCAGCTGGAGAATCTGATTGATGACTTCATTCAGGATCAGGATGGCGTTGGGTTTAAACTGGGGTTCAAACCCGGACTCCATGGGGATGGAACATTCGATCTCCCCCCGGATCATGCCGTAGCTGCTGTAATTGAGACGTCCGAGTTCACCCCCCTCGATACACACGGCCCCCCTCACCGGCGTCGACCAGGGCTTCAAAAGATGACGGATTCCCCTGAGGTTCCCCCGGCCGATGGACTGGACGACGCCGGCCAGCACAATATCGGATTCAAAACGCAGGTCCAGAGACTTGAAAATGAACGGCAGAGAGGCAAGTACGCCGACACCCACCGAATTGTCCATGACGCCGGCACCCGTAATCATCTCCCCGTTGACGACAAAATTGTGGTTCACATCCTTTTTAACGGCTGTATCCATGTGGGCGACCACAAAGATGGGCGGCTTGTCTTTGGCCGTGCCCCTGATGATGCCGATGGGGTTCTGATACCCATCGATGGTGCACTCGTCCACGCCAAAGTCGGAAAGCCGGTCGAGAAAAAGTTGAGACTTCGCCTTTTCCTTGAACGTTGGTGCCGGCTCCTGTCCGAGAAGTACGACATTGGTAATTACCGTCTCTTTGAACGCCTTGATGGCATGTGCGTATTCAGGCAGGTTTTCTAGGTATGTTCGCATAACACCCCTCGGTAAACACTCCTATCAGGATGATGTAAAATGATCTACGATGGCCGCATACAGCCCCTGAATCGTGTATTCCCGGGCGACGACATGAACGTCGAAACCGAGCGACTCGGCGGTATCGGCCGTGATCGGACCGATGCAGGCGACAGTTACCTCCCGGACCAGAGATTCAAATTTTTCGGATGGAAGCAGGCGCTTAAAATTTCTGACCGTCGAAGAACTTGTAAAGGTCAGGCAATCGACACTTCCGTTTTCCAGGTGGTTAAGGAGTGTTTCCACATTTTGATCCGAAATCTCGGTAACATACGCGGTGATTTCATCCACCCGGGCGCCCATACGGGTCAATTCCTCCGGAAGGATCGATCTGGCTTCCCTTGCCCGCGGGAGCAGGATCTTTTTCCCCGTCACCGGCACATGCTCAAATGCCGCCACCACTGATTCAGCCCTGTAGTTCTCCGGAATGATATCACAGCTGATACCGAAATCCAGAAGACGCTCGGCAGTGGCCGGCCCGATGGCCGCAACGCGGATGTCCTGCAATGCCCGGGTGTCCATTCCCGCAGCAAAAAGCCGTTTGTAAAAATAACTCACACCGTTGACACTTGTAAATATGAGCCAGTCGTAATCAGACAGCCGGCCGATGGCCTTGTCCAGGGCATGCCAGCTTTCGGGAGGCACCACCTTTATGGTGGGGCACTCCAGGCACTCCGCTCCGGAATCCGACAACATACGCAGGAAACCGCTGGCCTGTTTCCGGGCACGGGTTACCACTATCCTTTTGCCCAGCAACGGACGATTCTCAAACCAGCGCATACGTTCCCGCAGGTTCACGACATCTCCGATGACGATCAGGGCCGGAGGTTTCATGCCGGCTTTTCTGACTTCTGCCTCGATGGTGCCCAACGTTCCGACGACAGTGGTCTGCCGCGGTGTCGTGCCCCAGCCGATCAACGCTGCCGGTTTTTCCGGTGCCATACCGTGTTTCATAAGCTGGTTTGCTATATTTTCTAGATTCTTCACCCCCATGAAAAAAACCAGCGTGCCGATTCCTGAAGCCAGTGATTTCCAGTCAATGTTGGACGATTCCTTTTCGGGATTTTCATGCCCGGTCACAAAGGCGACGGTGGATGTAAATTTTCTGTGCGTCAGGGGGATACCGGCATATGCCGGGGCAGCGACAGCGGAGGTGACACCGGGGACCACTTCGAAGGCAATGCCGGCATCGGCCAGAACCTCAACCTCCTCGCCACCCCTGCCGAAGATGAAGGGGTCGCCGCCTTTCAGGCGAGTTACCACGAGGCCCTGGCGGGCTTTCTCCACCAGCAGGGTGTTGATTCCATCCTGGGACAGGGTGTGATCCCCCCCCTTTTTTCCCACATATATGAGCTCAGCATCTTCCCGCGCATATCTCAGCAGGGTCGTGGCCGCCAGGTAATCATACACCACAACATCCGCGCGTTCGATGCACGCCTTGCCTTTCAGGGTGATCAAGCCCGGGTCACCGGGCCCTGCACCCACCAGATATACTTTGCCCTTCATCTCTTTCATACGCTATCCTGCTGCAGTTGCGCTAGTATCCGGCCCGCACCCATATCCATCAAGCGGTCGGCCAGCGCTATACCTATCTTTTCAGCATCATCGGCAGGCCCCTCAAGTGCTTCCCGGATGTTATTGGACCCGTCGATTTCAGCCACCAGGCCTGTCAAAAAATATTGATCACCAACAATTCTACCATGCGCCGCAATAGGCACCTGGCAGCTCCCTCCCATGCGGTGCAGAAAAGCCCGTTCACCGAGGACAGCCTTGCGTGTTTCCCGGTGATTCAAAGCGGCCACGATCGGACCTGTCCGGGTATCTTCTTCACGGATTTCAAGGCACAACGCTCCCTGGCCGGCCGCCGGAAGCATGACGTCATCTTCCAGATGCTCGGAAATCCTGTGCGCAAGTCCCAGGCGCTTTATACCGGCCGCCGCTAAAACAATGGCGTCCATTTCACCGCTATCCAGTTTCTTCAGCCGGGTATCCAGGTTGCCCCGAAACGGAAAAATGGACACGTCCGGTCTTACATGCAGAAGCTGGGCCGCCCTGCGAAGGCTGCTGGTTCCGATTGTAGCCCCCTTTTCCAGGTCGGACAGGGTGCAGTTACGCCTGGAGATCAGCACATCATGGGGTGCTTCGCGCTCCGGAATCGCACCGATACAAAGCCCGGCCGGGAGGTCGGCCGGCATGTCCTTCATGCTGTGGACAGCCAGATCTATCTTTTTGGAAAGCAGCGCATCCTCTATCTCCTTGACGAACAACCCTTTCCCGCCGACTTTTGCCAGGGGCACGTCCAGAATTTTATCCCCCCTGGTTTTGATGATGGTAATGTTGACTTCCAGGGAAGAATCTCCCTCTGCAAGAACGGATTTGACCCAGTTCGCCTGCCACAGCGCGAGTTTGCTCCCCCGCGTCCCGATATTGATCCGCACCGGCATCAGGACCCGCACCCGGAACAACTCGATGCGCTGCATCCACCGCAGGCAGAAGTCGACGCTGACGTCCCAACGGTTTCTCCGCCGCTTCCTTTGCTGACAAATCCGCAGGCAGACATCAGCCGGCACACCTCTTCGCTGCTGCAGGAAGGACAGTCCGGTTTTTCACCGCCAAATACCAACTGCTCGAAATCCCGTCCACAGGATTTGCAATGATATTCATAAATGGGCATTTTATTTGCATTCTCCTTTCATTCATTAGAAACGGGCCGTCTTTTATCTGGACAATATCGATGCCCTCAGGCATACGAATCAACACAATTGAGCGCTGATAATTGTTTCTAATGTGTAATTATTTTTCATGCTTCATTGTGTGCGATCGAACATTAAAATTTATCGGGTTAAAGTGATTCGCTATCGTCGTCCGCCAAGGCGGCCTTAATCTTTGCAATCCTCTCTTCGGCATCGTATCCAAGATCCAGCGCCCGCTCAAACGTGTCGAGTGCCTTTTGCCGTTCACCGTGATTTTCCAATATACACCCGAGCCGATATGTATACAGTCCGTTTTCCGGTGCAAGCTCGACACTTTTTTCACAAAAGATCAACGGGATCTCCGGATTTTCCCCCTTTTCATCATAGAGCAGGCCAAGCGTCGAGAGCGCCCCTGCATCGTTCGGGTTTCTTCTGACCGCCAATTTATATGACGTGATAGCCTTGTTTTTCTGTCCCATTTCCCGGAAACATTCACCGATGAAAAAATGAACCGTGCCGGAATCCGGGTTCAACTGCGCTGCCCTTTCCAGGAAGGGTTTGCCCCTTTCCGGGCATCCTGTCTCCACCAGAAGCTTTCCCGTATGAAAGGCGATTTCAAAAAAATTACCGTTCAGTTTGTCGGCTTTCATTAAATAACGCAAGGCGCCTTCGGTGTCGTCCAACATGGATTTGGAATACCCGGCATTGTGCAGGGCCATCACGTTATCGGGATCGATGCGCACGGCACTTTCAAATGCTTCGAGAGCCTTTTCCAGGTTTCCCTGAACACCATAACAGACCCCCAGGCTATTGTAGAGATTCTCGTCCCGGGGATCGATCTTAATACCGCGTTCAAACTCATCGACCGCCCCGGTGATGTTACCGGCCTGGTACAGGGCGTCTCCACTGATGTTCAAACTGACGGCATCGAAGGCCACGACACTGTCAGGGCCAAAAAACGCCGCATGATCGAGGGCTTTGCGGGCATTTTCCATGATCTGGCCCCGTTCATAGTCCAGCATCGGGTACATGGCAGCACCGATGGACACACTGCCATTTTTCAACCGTTTGATTTTTTGTTTAATTTTTTCGGACACTGCAAGGCAGGCTTCAGCATCAAAGCCGGGAATAAAGCAACCAAACATGTCGTTTTCAAGCTGTCCCCATGCCCCGTCCTCACAGCTGCAGACCTCCCCGACAACCCTGGCAATATCATCCGATGGCCGTGCCCGGCTCTGCGGGTCTGCAGGGTCGTCATCCAGCGGTGATGGGTCCGCCTTTACCACCAGAAACCCAAACACGACAGCTTCCGCCGTCAGAGCGTTCATCTTGCCCATGAAACCACGGTCATCGTACACGTCGATGTCGGCAGGCTGCCGGCTGGTTTGTTCGCCGCTTCCGGTATTTCTGTATCTACCCAGCCTGCTCAGCAGAAACTCGCGGGTAGTCTCCCCCTTGGACACGGCCGCCTTCTCGGGTCTGTTTCGTTTAAAATTCATGAACTCTTTCACCCAAAATGCCTCTAGTTAGAAACGCCGGGTTCAGTTTTTTACATTCTGAAGTATTGCTGCGAACGCATTGACGATAACGGTGAACTCGTGTTCCCCGAATGTGCGTACATCCATAATGAACCGGCCCTCGTCTATCCGGCCGATGACCGGCGGCTGCCCCTCGCGAAGAACCCGTTCAATCCGATTCACGGACATGCCGCTGATTTTAATGCATACACAAGTTGTCGGCAGGTCTGCGAGCGGCATAGCCCCCCCTCCGGCACGCGAAGTGCCGTCGGCAACCGCCACCTGCAGGTGTGAACTGCCG
>JAFDAT010000460.1 GCA_019313725.1 Deltaproteobacteria bacterium | reverse complement strand
TACGGTCGGCGATGCTGAAATAGCCGTCTGCGTCCATACGGGCCACATCACCGGTGTAAAGCCACTTTTCACCCTTGAAATCCCTGATGGCATGCGCGGTTTCCTCGGGCTTGTTGAGATAACCTTTCATGACCTGAGGACCGTTGACGATCAGTTCTCCCTCTTCTCCCACGGCCACTTCCTGGGTGCCGGTTTCGATATCCACCAGTTTGATGCGTGTGCTCTGCACGGGCACACCGACACTCCCGATCTTCCCTGTACCCTTGAAAGGGTTCATGGTCATAATCGGACTCGTCTCGGTCATGCCGTAAACTTCCATCACCTTGCCCTTGCCGACGATCGCCTCAAAGGCCTGGATGGATTCCACGGCAAATGGGGCCGCCCCGGATAGAAACGTTTTGCACTGTGAAAAATCCAGGGAACTGAATTCAGGCGCCTCCATCAGCATCTGGTACAGGGACGGCACGTTGGTCATGACGGTGGGGTTGTATTTTTTTATTTCACCACAGATATGCTTCGTATTTCTCGGATCCGGGATGAGACACTGCGGTGTGTTCTGGGTCAGCGACGCCATGCACACCATGAGGCCGGCCATGTGGAACAGGGGAAAGGCCGAACACATGACTTCATTGCCATGTTGATAATCCAGCCAGTTGACAATCTGGGCAATATTGACCACGATGTTGCCGTGGGTCAGCAGCGTCCCCTTGGGCATGCCTGTGGTGCCCCCTGTATACTGGATCAGACAGGTGTCTCCCTGGGTAATCTTGACCTGCGGCGGCTCATTGGGATGGTCCGCCATGACGCTTTTGAAGGCAGCGACTTCCTTTCCCGGCAATGGTCCGATTTTTCCGGTTGGAATTTTTTTCAGCAGCTTGCCCAGAAAACGTTTAACCGGGGGCAGGTAATCACCGATATTGGCACAGACGATCTGTTTCAGCCCGGGGAGTTCGCTGTGGACGGCCTGCACCCGGTGCTCGAAAATAGCATCCAGGGTAACCAGCACGCTGGCGTTGGAATCGTTGATCTGGTAGGCCATTTCCTTGGGTGTGAGCAGGGGGGAAACGCCGGTCACGGCACATCCGCACCGCAGCGCCCCCACCAGGGCAATAATGTACTGGGGAATATTGGGGAGGTTGATGCCCACCACATCGCCGGGTGAACACCCCTTGGCGGTGAGATATGCAGCAAACCGCCCGGACAGGTCATCCAGTTCGCCGTAGGAAAAGGTCACCCCCATGAAATACATGGCCGGTGCGGCCGGGTTGGCCTTTGCAGACTCCCTGAAAAGGTCTGTGTAGCTGGTTTCCGGGGAGACAGTCACCTCGGGTGTCACGCCTTCATCGTAATGTTTCAGCCAGGGTTTGTCGTCATAGATACTCATAAGCGTCCTCCTTCTTAATCGAATAGACGATAAACCAATCCCCGCACGCTCATAAAATGTTTATCCCGAGTAACAAGTTCAGCACCGGTTTCCATTGTCTGAGCAGCTATCCATATATCGTTTGACGGGATTGGTGTTCCTTGTTGTTTGAGTTCAGCGGCAATCCTTGAATACCGATCAGCAGTAATACTACCGATTTGAATTATCTCGACCGCTTCATGGTTCAGGAAAAGATCTATTTCCGCCATATTTTGTTCAAATCGAACCCCATTTCGGAATCCAAACAGCAACTCTCCATACACAATTGGGGAAACCAGAATTGTATCCGCTTTAGTCACATATTCAACCAACTCTGCGCGATTCAACTTGAAACCGACGTATGCATTGGTATCCAAGAGGAGTTTCATTGCCACATTTCCTCATCAATTTGCTGACAGGATCGAATGGTGGTTTCAAATGCATCTGCTTCCTCACGGCTCCATCCACCGGCCAGTTTTCTCAGGGAAGACGCCCGGGGCTGTTGTTTTGCCATCTCAAACTCTTTGTGAACGATTTCCTTGATGACCTGGTTGATGGAGATGTGATCTTCCTTTGCAATGCGCCTGATCTTTTTTTCGATTTCCGGCGAAATTCCCCTCAAGGTAATTTGCTGCATGACTCACCTTCCGATTCTTTTAGACTCATTTTATAACTCATTTATTCAAATGTCAAGATTTGATGTGGTGTATTCCGTGACGGGGTGATTGTCGTCCCGGGTTGGCAGGGATAAATCCCTGGGCTACAAAGCGGCCGGCGTTAACCCTGTTGAACTTGATAATTGGACATTGGTTATTGAATATTCAATTATAGTTCATCCTGCTGGAATTCAAAAATCCACGTTGGCCAGCCCCTTCAGTCCCAATATCTGCCGGGCTTCTGCAGGCGTGGCCGGTTCCTGATCCAGTTCATGGGCAATGCGCACCATTTTGGCCACCTGCTCGGCATTGCTCTTGGCCAGCTGTCCCTTGCCGATGTAGAGGTTGTCCTCCAACCCGACGCGCGCATGGCCGCCCAGCAGAAATGACTGGGTGCCCATGTAAAACTGGTTCTTACCGGCCGCACACACGGAGAACTCGAACGCGTCGATGGCCTTTTGCGCGGTTTCATAAAGAAATATCAGATTTTGGGGTGTCGCCGGAATCCCCCCCAGAATCCCCATCACGAATTGCAGATAGACCGGCTTCTTGATCCAGCCGGCCTGAATTGCATAGGCCAGGTTGTTGATCATGCCAACATCGTAGATTTCAAATTCCGGCTTGGTTTCCACCTGGTTGAAGATTTCCAGAAATTCGCGCATGGTCTTAAACGTGTTGGGAAAAATAAAATCTTCGGTAAAACCCAGATACTGTTTTT
>JAFDAT010000459.1 GCA_019313725.1 Deltaproteobacteria bacterium | reverse complement strand
GTTATTTATTTACTATGACTTAGATCATTTTGTTCTGAAGCAATCCTCGTACCCTTGGGGATATAACCTTCTGCTATTTTAATATATAACTATGGATAAAACACTAAATAGATATCACCAAACTATTATTTGGTGATACAGTATTGAGGTATCTAAAAAAATGCGAGCTGATAAGTTGTTTCTAATGCAGATAATGCTCCACAAGGCTGCATAATTGTATAAGAGGTAGGCCAGTGCAATCCCCTTTGGATCTCTGGTGTTCCAAAGATCCTCGGCAGCTTAACCGGCTTACTCCTAACAACCCCATCCTTCAGGACAGAGTCGAGGAGAGCTATAAAAAATTAACTGAAATCCTTACTTGTTTGTGAAGCACTGCCGTAAGGCAGAACCCCCGAATTTAGGGCGGGAGAGGCTTCACAATTTTCGTGTTCCCGCACCTTCAGTAGCGAGTGGTTTTTATATCATGTTCGTTGGCCTAAACGTCATTCTATTCTGTCAAGTCAAATTTATCTAAAAAATTTTTGATCAACGCTGAGATTTCATCCCCATGCGTCTCCAGCGTAAAGTGGCCGGTATCCAACAGGTGGATTTCCGCATCCGGCAAATCGCGTTTGAAAGCTTCTGCCCCCGGGGCCACGAAGATCTCGTCGTTTTTTCCCCAAGCAACCAGTATCGGCGGTTTATATTGGACGAATGCTTCCTGCCATCGCGGATAAAGCGGAATGTTCGTGCGATAATCATAGAACAGATCCAACTGGATTTCAGCATTACCTTCTCGGTCCATCAGGCTCTGGTCATGCTGCCAACCGTCGGGGCTTAGGAATTGAAGGCGATCCGCAGGCACGCCGTTTTCATACTGCCATTTCGTCGCCTTGATAGTGGTCAGCCAGCGAATGGCCTCGCGCTCTTGTTTCGCACCGGTTTTCCAGTAGGCTTTGATCGGATCCCAGAAACCAGCGATCCCCTCGTCGTAGGCGTTACCGTTCTGGCTGATAATGGCCGCCACGCGCTCCGGATATTTACTGAACAGGCGAAAGCCGACCGGCGCACCGTAATCGAAGACGTACAGAATAAAATTCTTGACCCCAAGTTGGTCCAATAATTGATCAATCAAGTTAGCGAAGTTGTCGAAGGTGTAGGCGAACTTATCGCGGGGGGGCATGTCGCTGTACCCAAATCCTGGATAATCCGGTGCGATTACATAATAATCCTGCGCTAACTGTGGGATGAGGTTACGGTACATGTGAGACGAGGTCGGAAAGCCGTGCAGTAGAAGAATGGTTGGATCATTTGGTGAACCTGCCTCGCGGTAAAATATATTAAGACCATCGATCGTTACAGTTTTATAATGTGTCATGGTAGTCCTCCTTTGAATTATTGATATAGTTTTCTCTTTCTGTTTAAAAGAAAATTTTCCGTGGTTAAGACAGCAGGCCGTCCTCTTGTGAGGATGACCCTAAGATTCAGAATTCTGTCTATTTAAGTAGCTGCTGCATCATTGCCCCTCTGCTTGATTGCCCAAATGTTTTCTTCAGCTTATAGAGGTAGATATGGTGTGCGCTCGCCTTTGATATACCGCAGGACGTCGATTGTGTCGACGAATAACGACAAGCTGTTTAGAACAATGATTGCACTCAGCCAATATCCAAAAAGCCCATCGAACGACACATCATCGAGTCGAGTCCACAGCCAGGGAAGCATTGGAAGCCATGCGATATGGCCGATTCCCAGCAAGCGCACAAACCCTTTGGTTCTATATATTGCTGTCATGATCATCATGCCGAACATCATGGCCGTAAGCACAATTTTAGCCTCAAGGGTTTGAATGAAATATAGAGAAGCCAGTATATTGACAGCGATCAGTAAGCCAAGCCACGCCAACCAGGGCTTTGGCATCAACATCATAGTCTTCATAAGATTGATCATCGCATTCATGATCTTCTCCTTTCTAAGTGAGAAGCATAGTCTTAACTATTTCTCCTGCTGTCTTTTTCCTAACGAGGATGAGATTTCTAAAGGGTAGAGAATCTTTATTTTTGAGTTCCCTACGGCAAGCTGTAGGGAATCTGAAGTGTCCTTTGAACCTCGGCGTGAAGAAGATCTAACGGGTCTTCGGGTGTGCCACCTCCTGCTTTTTCGTAGTTACCTACGGCGAAACACGTCCATAAATTTCACTAAGAAGACAATGCTATGCTCGTAACTGTTCTGATTCTAAGAAAGAAATTGCTTCTTGCTCAATCTGTGAAGGCCTTTCTACAGGAAAAGGCGAGGCCAAATCGGGTTTAATTGTTCCCTGCTATTTGTATTTTATACGATATTGTAGGATCTTCTTAATGGTTGTCCTCAGCTACTGCTTTTTGTGGACGGTTGTTACACAAGCTCTATGCCGTTGCTGACGAGCCGTTACTCATGGCCTTTACTACTTCATCTGTCGAAAGGACCGCGTTGGCAATGTATCCGAAATTAATGACCGCTGCATTGTAGCCGTCACCCAGCTCTGGATGCCTGGCGCCAGCCGTCGCGTCCTTAACAACAGCTACCTCGAAACCTTGCTCCAGCAACTCGCGCATATGGGCCTCGACACATAGATTGGCTGACATCCCTCCCAGAATGACCTTGCTAATATTTCGTTTTCGGAGCTGCAGGATCAGGTCGTTGTTCTCAGGGCCATAGACCTTACGGGGGCTGACCACGATGGTCTTGCCGTCCTCAATGAGGGGCTTGTTACGTTCGAGCCAATCGGCTCCCGAACCGCAAAAGCCGTCAAGGTTCAAGGGCCC
>JAFDAT010000102.1 GCA_019313725.1 Deltaproteobacteria bacterium | reverse complement strand
CCGAAAAGACGGACCATTTAACCATCGTTACGCTCAATCGGCCCGAAGCCATGAATGCCATCAGTCCCCCGGTCAGCACCGAGATATCTGCGGCCTTCGATGACTTTGCTACAGACCAGGATGCCTGGGTATGCATCATAACCGGCGCTGGTGACCGTGCCTTCTCGGCTGGAAACGATTTGAAATACCAGGCCCAGCACGGTGGCGAAGCAGTTGCGAAAGAGACTGCCAAAGTAAAAGGCGGTTTCGGCGGCATTACGTTCAGATATGATTGTTTCAAACCCATGATCGCCGCGGTTAACGGTTTTGCCCTCGGCGGCGGGTTCGAGGTCGCCCTTGCCTGTGACATCATTATCGCCGCCGACCACGCCACTTTTGGTTTTCCGGAACCCCGGGTAGGGATGATCGCGGGGGCTATGGGCGTACACCGCCTGCCACGACAGATTCCCTATCATCTGGCCATGGGGATGCTGTTGTCCTCAAAACGCATTTCGGCCCAGGAAGCCATGCAGTACGGCCTCGTCAATGAAGTCGTTCCCATGCTGGATCTGATGACCACAGCCCGGAAATGGGCAACCGAGATCATGATGGGATCACCCATAGCCATTCAAGCCAGCAAAGAAGCAGCCCTAAAAGGCCTGGCCTACCCTCTTGAAGAGGTCCCCCGACTGTTTCCGATTCAAGAGGCCATGTACGGGTCCGAGGATTTTATCGAAGGTCCTAAAGCCTTTGCCGAAAAACGTCCTCCGCAATGGAAAGGTCGATAGAAGCGGTATACGGCTGCATACACCCTTAGACGCCTTGACTCTGAAGTTCTACGGCGTTTGCAACAAGGGTACACAGTTCCGCTTTTTTACTTGACTTGGCTTTTATGTAGCTATTATATAGCTAAGGTTATTCATTGAACCGATTTGTTTCGAAATATATTCAGCATGCATTGTCTAACGCACAAAGCACATTCACCATAATATCCAACAGGAGAAAAATATGAATCTGGAAGGTAAAGTCGCACTGGTTACCGGCAGCAGCCGGGGGGTCGGTCGGGCCGTGGCCTTGGGTTTCGCAAAACAGGGTGCCCGTATCGTGGTCAATTACACATCCAATGAAAGTGCGGCTGCAGAAGTGGTCGAGGAAATCGAAGCCATGGACTCGACGGCAGTGGCCGTCAAAGCGGATGTCGCCCTGAAAGCGGATGTTGAACTGCTGGTGGACAAAGCGGTCGAAACCTTCGGAAAACTCGATATTCTGGTCAACAATGCCGGTTTTACCCGACCGGCCATGATGGTAAAGATGACTGAGGATCAATGGGACCAGGTTGTGGATATCCACCTGAAAGGCGCCTTTTTGTGTTCCCAGGCAGCCGGAAAACTGATGAAGGAACAGAAAAGCGGCAAAATTATCAATGTGACCTCGGTTGCCGGGCTCGTAGGTACGGTGGGCCAGATCAACTACAGTGCGGCCAAAGGGGGCATCATCAGCATGACCAAATCCATTGCCCGGGAAATGGCCCGATACAATGTCTGCGCCAATGTCATCTCCCTAGGGATTGTGGCCACGGACATGACCGAAAAAATCCGGACAGACGAAAAACTGAAAGAAATCTACATGAACCGGATCCTGCTGAAACGTTTTGCCGAACCCGATGACATTTCACCGGCTTTCTGTTTTCTGGCTTCGGACCAAAGCAATTATATTACCGGGCAGCTGCTCTGTGTAGACGGCGGCTACGGTATGATCTAAAATAAATTTTCACCCTCGAGCACCTGCAACAACCTATGAGACTGAGAATTTGGATTAAATGCACATGTGTTCAATAAAAATTCTATAAAATTTATTTTAAGGGGAATTCAATGGAAAAAAAAGTAGCCATTATCGGTGTTGGCCAGAGTACCTTTGTACGGCAATATCCGGGGTCTATCAGAGAACTGGCCTTTGACGGTTTCAAAGACTGCCTGCTGGATGCCGGCATTACCGCCAAGGATATCGGCGCGTCGGTAGTCTGTTCGGCCCCCGAATATGACAAGCAGCGATCTCCGGCCGGTGTTTTTGCCGAATATCTCGGCCTGAACCCGCAGCCCACTTTTTACGTGGAAAGCCTGTGCTCTTCCAGCACCACCGGTATCAGGCTGGCCTATTCGCTGGTAAAATCGGGACTGCACGATGTTGTCGCTGTTCTCGGATTCCAGAAAATGTCGGAAATATCATCCTCCGAATCGCAGGAGAGGATGGGCCGCGGCGCCGATATCCAGTGGGAGAGCCCCTTCGGAACCATGATGCCGGCCTACTATGCCATGTATGCCAGGGCACACATGGAAAAATACGGCACCACACCGGACGACCTTGCACTTATCAGGGTGAAGGCTGCTACCTACGGACAGATCAACGACCGGGCCGTCTACCGTAAACCGGTTACCTTTGAGATGTTTAAAGATCCTGAAAATATCATGGGGCGCCCTGTGGCGACCCCCCTGCGGGTAGGCGATTGCTGCGCCAATGCCGACGGCAGTTCCTGCATTATCGTAGCCAGCGCAGAAAAAGCCAAATCCTTTTGCAAAAAACCGGTCTGGATCATGGGCCTCGGCTCCGCCACCACCAGCGTAAACCTGGCCGGGCGTGACCTGTTTTCAGGACTGTCGGCGGCTCAGGATGCGGCCCGCCAGGCCTACGAGATGGCCGGCGTAACGCCTAAGGATATCGACGTGGCCGAAGTTCACGACTGTTTTACCATCGCCGAAATGATGGCCTATGAAAATCTGGGATTTGCCGAACCGGGAGAGGGAAAAGAGCTGATCCGCGGTAAGGAGACCTACAAGGATGGATCGATTCCGGTCAACGTGGACGGCGGCCTGCTTTCTAAAGGCCACCCCATCGGCGCTACCGGAGGATCTCAGGTCAGGACCATCGTGCTACAGTTGAGAGACGAAGCCGGGGACATCCAGGTAAAGGATCCCGAAATCGGCCTGGTACACAATATCGGGGGCGTGGGCCTCTACGGAAATGTAACCATCTTGGGGAGGTAATCATGGGCAAGAAGAAAGAGGTCGACGACCGGTTTAAAAAATTTGGCACGGTAAGCTTTACGGCAATAACCAAAACCAACGACTTCATCACTCACCTCGAGAATGGAAAAGTCGCCGGCACAAAATGTCTGGACTGTGGCGCGGCTTTCTTTCCGCCCCGGGCGGATTGCAGCCATTGCCTGACCAGCAATATGGAGTGGTTCGATGTCGCCGGCAGCGGCAAACTGGTCACCTTCAGTAAGCTGACCTTTGCTCCCATCGGCTTCGAGGCGGACGTCCCCTACTGTATCGCTCTTATCGACTACGGGCCGTACAAAGTATTCGGCAGGATTTCCAGTGACTTACCTGAAGAGGACATTCAGATCGGCATGGAGATGAAAACGGTGGCCAACACGGTCTCCAACGGCCAGCTGAATTATGTTTTCGCTAAGGCTTGAATTGATCGTTTTATTATCTATTCATTAGAAACAGTCAGCCGCATTTGAGAGCAGTATTCCTGTCCCAAAATCTGGGATATAAAAAACCATCAGTGCTGATGCATGTTTCTAATGTGTATGATTTCGGTATTAAGCATACGGAACTTGATAATTGGGCGTTGGATATTGATTATTGGATATTTAAAAAAGGCGGATTGCCAATCCTGCTTGTGGCTATTCGGCGTTCGATGTTGGATGTTGGATGTTCGATGTTCATCTTTTCCGGTTCAGCCGGGTTTGGTTTTTGAGGTGAACGCACAAGCGAAACACAAAACACGAAACACAAAACACCAGATACAGAGGTTAAAACATGGCAGACAACGAGACCATCAAACTGGACAAAGCGGAAGGAGTGGCCCGCATTACCTTTGCGAGGCCAAAACACAACGTATTCAACATCGGCATGATGAAACAGTTTTGCAGTGTTCTTGAAGACGTCAGCCAGGATGCCGGTCTCAAATGCGTGGTGATCTATGGTGAAGGGGCCAGCTGGTGCGCCGGCGTCGATGTCGGTGACCACAAACCCGACATGGCGCCTGACATGATCGCCACGTTCAACCGCTCCCTGACCCTCATCGCGAATCTTGAAGTCCCCAGCATTGCTGCGGTGCAAGGCGCCTGCTTGGGCGGCGGCATGGAATACGCCATCGCCTGCGATGTCGTCATCGCTTCCCAAAAGGCCAAATTCGGTCAGCCCGAGGTCAAACTGGGATTTCTGCCCCCATATGCCGCCATCCGCCTGCCCCTGCTGGTGGGGCCGGCCAAAGCCATTGAGATCTGCACTTCCGGAAAAATCTACTCGGCGGATGAGGCTCAAGCCCTGGGTTTCGTCAGTCAGAGTATCGAAGATGACGCCTTTACCGAAGCTGTGGTCCGCTTTATCCACGAAATCAAAGCCAGCAGTCCGCTGATTCTGCGCCTCAACAAACGCGCGGTGAACCAGCACCTGGGGATGCGTGCCGGGGATGCCCTTGAAGGCGTGAGCGATCTATTCCTCAACACCCTGATGAAGACCGAGGACACCCTGGAAGGGATTGCCAGTTTTTACGAAAAAAGAAAACCCGACTGGAAGAATTGTTGAAAATAAATGGGCAGAGAATCCGAACTTGTCAAGGCCGGATGGACCCGGCAGTCCACCCACGACGAACCCCGTTTGTCCGACGTGGTCGAAATGTACACGGAGATGGGCATGGAAGTTCATCTGGAACATTTTGCACCGGCGGAGGAGGCAGGCTGCACCGAATGCATGCGGGTGGCACCTGAAAAATATAAGACCATCTACACACGGCCTTCGGCATCTTAAGGCATAGATGTACTGTCAGGTTTGGCATTTGTAATTTCCCCGCTAAATTGGGATTTTCAATTGGATATGAAAAAAAGGCGGATTGCCAATCCTGCTTGTGGCTATTCGAAGTTCGATGTTGGACGTTCGATGTTCAATGTTCATTTTTTTCCGGTTCATCCGGGTTGGGAATCATTAATGGATTCACCTGCACTGTTGATCATCGACATGGTCAAAGATAATTTTGTCGAAGGGAGAAACCTCCCGATCACCCCCCTCGCCCGTGAGATCATCGATCCCATCAACCGCCTATCCCAATTTTTCAGGCAGCACGATTGGCCGGTGGTCTTTTCCACGGATGCCTTTCACGAAGAAGACTTTATTTTCAGCGGCCGGATGCCCCCACATTCTTTAGCCGGAACCGAAGGTGCTGAAATCGTGGAGGACCTGGAGCGCCGTGAACAGGATTACTGGTTACCCAAACCACGTTTTTCCGCATTTTTCAAAACCGGCCTCGAAACCTGGCTGCACCAACGCAAGGTCACGCTCTGCGCGGTGGCCGGCATCGCCACGCCTTTCTGCGTCCTGAGCACCGCCCTGGATGCGATCTGTCACGATTTCAAAGCCGTGCTCCTGGAAGACTGCTCCACGGCGTTCTCCAGAGAGCTTCACGAGCAAACCCTTGATATCTATAGGAAAAATCCGCTCTATCCGCTTTTCAGCATTATGCCCTCCTTAGAATTGATAACCTCATTATCGTGATCACATACCCCAAAGTGTGCAATTATAAGGGCCCATATTTTTCTATTTGACGCCCTGGCAACGTTTCATGTAAGCTGAAGACACTTTCTCAAACTTCAATTTAACGCCACTCATATCCGATCTGGACCTGCTGCCTAATTTTTGTGCCTGACTTTTACATGTAAAGGAGGTTGATGATGGTAAAAAATTTCAATGCATGGCCCGATGAATGGCCCCGAAGCCTGAACTACCCCGAACAGCCCGTATTCGCCTTTTTGGATCAAACCGCAGAAAGGGTCCCCGACCGCCTGGCCCTGATATTCGGGGGCATGGAACTCACCTTCGGTGAATTGAAAAACCTGTCCGACCGTTTTGCCGCCGCACTGGCATCCATGGGCATCCAAAAAGGTAACAAGGTGGCTATCCATCTGCCAAATTGTCCGCAGTTTGCCATCGCCTATTACGGCGCTTTAAAGACCGGGGCTGTTTTCACCCCCTTGAGCCCCCTTTTGGCGCCCAAGGAAATCGTTTACCAACTCAACGATTCCCAGGCCAAAATGCTGATCTCCCTGGACCTGGTATACCCCGGCATTGTGGAAATCATTCCCGACACAGGGGTCGAACACGTTATCACCACCAGCATTGCCGACTGCTACAACTCTGTTATCCTGCCTTTGAAGCCCCTGGAAAAAATTCCGGTGCCCGATACCATTGACATGGCAGATTTGCTGAAAAGCAATGAACCCGAGGCCCCCAACGTTGAAATCGACGTCTTCAATGACCTGGCCCACCTGGCCTATACCGGCGGCACCACGGGCCTTTCCAAGGGGGTCATGCTGACCCACCACAACGTCGTCGTTAATACCTGCCAGTATGCGCATTGGTTTAGCGGGGCCCAGCTCGAAATACAGGAGGGTTTGCCGACCCCGGTCTTTCCGCCGGGCGTGGATCCGGTCAAGGACCGCCCGAGCGCCACGGACAGGGAGACCGCCCTGGTGGTTGTGCCCTGGTTTCACGCCATGGGCACTGTGGGCTACCTCAACAACATGGTTTACAGCGGCATCACCATGGTGGTGTTTCCCCGTTTTGATCCGCAGGAATACCTGACCGGCATCCAGAAATACAAAGCCACCGTACTTGGAGGAGCGCCCCAGCTCTTCATCCCCCTGGTAAACCTGCCGGGATTCGAGGATTGCGACCTTTCCGAGGTCAAGATCGTCTCCTCCGGTGCGGCGCCCCTGGCCTTGCCTGTGCTGGACAAAATGCTGAATGCGTTTTCGGGGACCGTGTGCGAGGCCTATGGCATGACCGAGTGCACCATGGGAGCCACAGCCAACCCGCCGGACCGGAAAGACATCCGTCAGGGCTCCGTGGGGGTCCCCGTGTACGATACGGAGTGCAAAGTTGTCGATCTTTTAACCGGTGAAGACCTCCCCCCCGGCGAAAAGGGGGAGATATGCATCAAGGGGCCCCAGGTCATGCAGGGCTATTGGAACAAGCCCGAAGAAACCGACCTGGTACTCAAAGACGGCTGGCTCTATTCAGGGGACATCGGCAATATGGATGACGATGGCTATTTTTACATTACCGACCGCAAAAAGGACATGATTATCTACAAGGGCTACAACGTGTACCCGAGGGAGTTGGAAGAGGTACTTTTCACACATCCTGATGTCGTTCAGTGCGCGGTCGTTGGAAGGCTTAAAATGGAAGTCGGTGAAGAACCTGTGGCCTTTGTACAGTTAATGGCAGGTGCGAAAACCGACGCAGAACAACTGATGGGGTTCACCAACTCCCAGGTAGCCGCCTACAAGAAGATCCGTGAAATCCGTTTTTTGGATACGATCCCCGTTAGCGGCGCCGGTAAGGTTTTGAAAAGGGAACTGAGAGAATTATTATAATATCTAGCAGTTGTGCTTAATTTCCAAATCGAAATCGGGATCGCTATCGAATAGGGTTTACTTGGCAAACTTATTGGTCAACTCATTATCGATGACATAGATGCAGATCTCTTTGGCACCCTGCGGTATATACTTGCATTTTTCGCACAAATTGTTCATTAAAAAAGTGACATCATCGCGAATACGGCGGTCATGAGACTTGAATGATTCTTCATTGAAATCTTTGATAGCCTGGCGAAAGTTCTCATTTTTCAAAAACGGCTCCAGCACTTTTTCCTTTAAATTGAAAACATAGCGTTCATGCAGTGCCTGGTAAAGCTCAGTCTCTGTTACCGGAATGCCCTCGAGCATCGCTTCCTGGGTCAAAGTTTTCGCGGCATATGTCTTTTGGGTTTCCTCCCTGAACGCCAGCCGTATCTTCTCCGCCTGCTTTTCTCCCAGAAGGCGGCGTTCGATGCTCTCGAAGAACACATCCGAAATTTCGATGCGGTCACCTGTAAAACTGCAGGTCGCCACGCTGCCTATCTCGAAATTGCTGGCAAAAAGGTAGTTCTGCAGATCCCGGGCAATCTGCTCCTCGTTGTAATAGTAGAGGGACTCCTTTACCTCCTGAAGAATGGTGTAGTCATACATATCCAGCAGTGAAAGCAGAAAACGCTCGGGAATGGATTTGCTCAGGTCCTTGCGGACCTTGGTGAAAAACATGCAAAGAGTGGACATGTCGATGAGTTTGTCCTCCCGGGCATATTTGGCATAAAACTCATTGAATATTTTAATCGAATCACGCCCTGAAAATCCCCGGATCCCTTCCGAAACCGATTCGGCGATAATCTTTCGGCGGCGTTTGGCTGTAAACCTTTTGCGGTCTTCCTCGGTAAGCCAGGACGGAATGTAACCCGTGTAGATTTCCATTTTTAACAGCTGCAGATTTTCATCACAATACAGGCTGTATTTTTTAGGATCGCCGATCCATTCCAGAAGTGCTTCGGACTTGGTGCTCAGCCGCGTTGAAATGATGACACGCGCAAAATTATGCAACACCCGGGGCAAAAAACTTTCATCGATATGCTTGCCGAAAATATTCTATGCTTGCCGAAAATATTCCGGTATATGGCTATTTCTGTATTGAGATCAAGTACATGAGGGATATTTATATACTCGATACGATCTGAAAAAGACTGCAGGTTCTGAACATTTTTCTTATCTTCGGGATTCATGAGCGCCATGAGAAGCGAGTTGACGTTCTCTTCGATATCTTCAACCTTGTGAACCCCCTCGCTGATGATATTGTGCAGTTCGATCAGGCGTTCAACATTGTGGGATTTGATATCCATCAGCGCGTAAATGCCATTGTTGGTTTTGGCATAACGCGAAAAGATGTATTTCACCTGGTTGCTGTCACGGAGCAGGTTGTTGATCCGGTTCTGAAGCACGGGATTGCCCATGATATTCTGCCGCATGGGACGATCGCCCGGGTTGAATACGCTTATCCCCTCTCCTAATCGACGGTTGAACTGGTAGGGGCGGGCATAAAGCATTCGGAACACTTCCAGTGGGTTCTTGAGCCTTCTGAGCAGCGCCCAGTAAATGGAACTGCATATGGTACAGGACGGATCCCTGAATATCCATTCATACTCCTTTTCGGTGAAGAGTTTCCACTTGAACTCGTCATTGGAGAGCAGGTCATCCAGAAACTTCCGCCGGTAATGCTTGGGAATCATAACGATGGGGTGGTCATGGCTTGGACAGGGCACATCGATAAATGCGTCGTCAAACGGCACTGTCTCCTGCAGATCATGCCCATTCGCCTGGTCAAAACTGAGAAATGGTCTATTCGAATCTTCATCATTTTCGTCGGTTTGCTGTTCAGACGGGGCCTGCGCCATGACCTGAACCACCTTGTCATAGAGTGGAACACTCTCTTCCGCTACCAATCGGCAAAGAAGATTTCGATCCAGCCTCCAGACCGATTCATAACGGGAGCCATCATCGGTCTTGGTGTATTCCTCAAATTTCATCAGCAGGTTATTCAAAAAGGTGCTCTTGCCACACCCCGGCGGGCCGTCAAAAATGTAGATTTTGTTTTGCTGCGTGCCCCTTCTCAAGGATTCGACCTGCTCGATGAAACGGTTGGCAAACAGTCTGTCGGCAAAAAAAGGATGGTCAGATCCCTCCACAAACAGTTCCGTACAATCGTAGTTCACAAAGTGGATCGATTCAGGATCATCGGGGTATTCGTCCTCCCCTTCTTCCACATAGGTTTTGACCATATCGTAAAACACCTGGAACACATTTCTAAGGACTTGATGCGGTTTTTCCACCATGGTCTTCAGAAATGCTTCAAAGGGAACCGGTGGATTCTGGTGCCGGTCGCTGATGATGCGATCCAGGTTCTGCATAGCCGTCTTGACCTGGTGGTGGTTTTCTCTTTCAGTTTCCGATATGTTCATTTTGCCCACCCTTGCCGGAACTATATTTCACTTTTACTTAGTTTTCGATTGTCCATGGTGTAAACCACCCTGCGCCACACTATTTCAGGCATGCCCTTTGCACCCGGCATAAGGCTTGAGATCCCGGCAGCTGAGGCATCCGGCTGAGGCCCGGGTTGGGACGCCACCACACTCGTTTCCAGCTTCACCGGTTTTCCCCACAAATACTCTATACCCATCATGGTGTTGGCGATAAATTCATTTACCAGGGGTTTGCCCTCGAAGTGGTGGACGAGATATAGTTCCCCCTTGCCGCTGCCATTGTTTTTAACCGTAATATGGGGGGGGTGGTAGAGCGAGTCCTGAATCATTTTTTGATAATCCAAGACGTTGCGGCTTTTTATATAGTATTCCCACACCATTTTTCTTTTGTTCAGCCTTTTGCCGGCCACAAAAAGATTGTAGCGGTTTATAAATTCCTGATTTAGAAACGTGCTGATAAACATGGAATCACAGTAATTTTCCCGTACCGCGAATATAAGTGCCCTGCCCTGTTTCGTATCGGCATTAAATTTTTTGCGCGCTTCGGTGTCCAGCAGACGCTGAAATTCATAATCGTAGCGCCCCTTGTCGGCCATTTCCTCGATCTCGAAAAAAAGCCTCATTCCCAGGGCATATGGGTTCAATCCCACCCGCGGTAGCGAAGTAACCGCCGCGTTAACCCTGGCGAACTCCACCTCATGCCCTTTGATACGCTCATCTTTGAGAAACAGCTGCTCATGCCAGTAACTGGCCCAACCTTCGTTCATAATCTTGGTACGAATCTGCGGCTGGAAAAACAGCGAAGTCTTACGCACAACCTGGATCACCGTTTTCATCCACCGGTTCTCCTCTTTGTTCAGAAAGTCGGAATGTTCCAGCAGGAATTGTATCAGATCCTTACGCCCCCCGGGTTTCTTCAGCAGACTTTTCTGGAAAAGGGTTGCGAATTCAGGATGTTTTTTTTCAATTTCTGAAAAAAAGATGTCTTGTCCCAACGCGCCGTTTTCATCAATGCAACGATTGTACCGCTCGATTTCCTGGACATATACATTGATCCGCGCCTTTATGACCGATTGCAGGAAAATATCGAAATAGAAATTAAGCTTTTTGCTCTGTCTGTCGAGGTTGACGTGATTCTTTCTTGAAAGCGTATCATGAAATCCTACCAGATTGTCGATCCCTCTCGCAAATTCGATGACGTAATCCACCCACTTGTTCTTTTCAGATCGCAACCGTGCTATCACGCGTTTATCCGATAAAGCCTGCCCGGTAAAATCATAATCCCAGGTATGCTGGAAGTAGATATTGTTTTGAAAGAAATCGATATGTCCCAGGACATGATAAAAGATCATCACGTTGAGCCAGTCCGGATTGTTGTCATTATAAAACGATATCGCCGGCCGTGTGTTGATCACCGTTTCGTAAGGGTTGCCCTGGTAAAGTTCATACTTTCCCTTTTCCCTGAGCACTTCGACGTCATGCACCCAGTAGTCATAGAGGGTGGGTATCATCACCTTCGGGGATATCTCCAGAAGATCGCGGTTGGTAACGATGTACTCCAGGCTCTCGTCCTGGAACCGCAGTCCGGCCGTCCTGGCGCGCTCCTTGCAGTCTTCCATGATTTTCTTGGTATGTTGGTCGATGAGTTCCATAATTCAATACCTAAGCCGAATAAATTTGGTTCTTCTCCAACATAGTTGGAGAAAAGGATCCAAGGACCCGAGGGGGCAAGGATCCAAGTGTTTATTTTCTTATAATTTCGTCGGGGTCGAAATCGCTATCGGGACCGGGATCGAATACTTGCTACACGTAAAACTCCGTGTCTCCCGGAATATAATATCATCATACCAACCCGGATAACCGGAATTGAACATCCAATAATCAATGTCCAACGCACAATTATCAAGTTCCGGCAGGGCTGAAGCCCTGGGCTACATGGCATAAAACCGTTTGTAGCACAGGAATTTATCCAAAGCTAAACCGTGCGCTTAATACCGTAATCATGTGCAAACATGATACGATTTCAATAAAATTAGATACTGATAGGCGACATAGCCTATCGAGAAACATAAGACATCAATTTTATTGTCTCAAGTGTCCTATTGTTTCGATTTCGATAGCGATCCCGATTTCGATTTGGATTTGGATTTGGATCATTCAATCCAACAATACTTCAACGGATCGGGAGATGTTCCATAAAAAAGAGAGATTCTTCTTTCATTTCCAAATCCCTATGCCTAAGAAATTAGTTTCTTGATCCCTTCTATCAAACGCGGTTCATCAGAATCTTCCCGCATGGTGTCGAGCCTTATCAGCTGCGGTTTTTCGGTGAGCAGCTCTGATTTGTTGAGGTATTTCTCTACCTCTGTGTTGCGGTGCGTCGTACCCGCATGTTCGGCGATCGTGATGCCGACCCGATTGGCATAGGCCAATATTTTTTTCAGCTCGGGCAGGGTTTCCTTTCCTTCCGTGTCCCAGTCGTCACCATCCGTACCGTGAAAAACATAGATGTTGTAATCCCTGGCCAGGTTCTCCGATTCCACGATATCGCTCACCAGCTTGTAGGCCGAAACCACCTTGGTTCCTCCCGCAACCCTGGAATTGTAGTAGGTGTAAAAATCGTCAACCTCTTTGGCCGACGTGTCATGGAGAATAAAGCGCGACTCCACCTGGCGGGCATACTGGTAGAGCAGCCAGCTGTATATCAGGACATGCTGGGTTACCACCAGTTCGGTCACCTTGCCCAGCATGGAACCCGAGTAGTCACGCAGAAAGAAGACCATGGCCTGGGACTCATAATCCTTCTCCTTGGACAAGATGCGGTATACCCTGTCCGAAGGCGAAATCAGGAAACCGGTGGGGTCTATGTCCGACGGGTCGGGAAGATTCCCGAGGTGGATGTTGGTCTCCACGATTTCACGCAGGGTTGCCTTTTTGTCGAGCACCTGGCCAAATCCTTTGTTCCGGTCCGTCAAGTCATAGGTATAGCGCGTGAGCGACCGTTTCCTGCCCTTGTCCTTGAGGTTGGGCAGTTCGAATTTTTCAGTTAATATCCTGCCCAGATCATAGGCACTGGACTCCATTTCATGCCCCCCCTCATCGCCCTCCCCGGGTCCTGCACCGCTGCCGGGTTCGGGAGAATGCAATGGCTGTTCACCGATCACCTCGCCTTCCTGACCGTCGCCCGACCCGCCGGATGCCTCCCCGCCTTCTTCCGGTGGTTTCGGTTTGTCGTGGATAAATTTCTCCTCGACGGTGGTGGGCACCACCACAACCCGGTCTTTGCCGCCTTTCCCGGGTTTGATCATGCGCCCTACACGGATTTTTCTGGGAAAACCGTCTTCTTCCCGCTGCTGGTCCTTTTCCAGAAGTTCGTCCAGGGAGCGCAGGCCGGCATGGTAGTTCTCAAGCGAAACCGACATATTCTGAAGCATCGTCAGATCATGGTAGTCATAAATTCCGGCGGCATTGCCCTGAATCTTCTCCCTGTTGCCGGGAATCCTGACCTCCCCTTCCCCGGGAACCCCATGCGTTCCCCCATAACGGATCTCCGCCAGGATCTTCTGCTCCTGCGCTTTACTCAATCCGCGGGCCTTGAGTTCTGCCAATATGTTGAGAAGCTTCTGCTCCACTTTACTTCTCCTAAATCAGGTAAGCTGGTAAGAAGAACAATCTTTCATCACGAAATCACGAAAATATGAAAACACGAAATATGTTAATAAATAGATATCATGCGGCGAAGCCGCTTTAAAAATAAAATCGCCCCTCAATTTTATTTTTCATCCTCTTGGGTACAGAAATACTCAATCGTTTTCTGCGCACAGGTCCTGCAATAGCCCAACTTGTTGAGCATCGTGTCGATCATGCGGTCATATAGTTTCTGATTCTCTTCGTTGGTACGGTTAGCCAGGGCCCCGATCAGGCTTCCGGCGCCGGCAATGTCCGACTTCAACCGCACATCGGTTACCGCTTTGACCAGTTCCAGATTGTCCATGAAGTCGTAATCCGGGTCCACTGAAATCTTCTGACCATATATCTTGCGTATGGATGTGCGGAAAGATTCCCGCTGCTCCTCGGTTTTCAGCCCCAACCGTTCCTCCACACTTTTTATGTATCGTTCGTCCACCTTGAGTGCTTTGAGTTCACCCGTCTGCGGGTCCTTGTATTTCCACATTTTATCCACCCCCAGATTTTCAGCATCGATACCGATAATCATGTTCACGTAATTGAGTACATCCTTGCGGATAGCCAACGGTTCATCCATGTAGGCATTGAACATCTCGGTCATGATGCGCTCTCGGTAGAGTCCTTTAGCCGTTTTCAGATCCTCGAGATACTTGGATCTGTCGTTGGCATCTGTCACATAATCCAAAATCACCCGCTCCAGGGCCTTATATATATCGTAAGCAAACATGCAGCGGCCCTCGTTGGTTTCCGAACTTTCGATGAGCAACTGGATCGAGCGTCCAAGATTCCGCTGTCCGAGCCCTTTTTGACCAAAACGTTTGGTAATGTCCGGATTCTGATTCAAGGTATCGATGACTTCGGAGAGTGTTTTGATGCTCTTTTCTCCGGCGACTTCACCTGCAGCCAGTTTCATGGTTTCTATGGGGGTCAGTTTTTCCGAACGCGGCAATCGCGTCATGACTGCCGCTGCCGAGGCCGCATAGTTCAGGTTGGGATCCTGATGAAGCAGTTCGCGCATCAACGTCGTCCTGACATCGCTGCCGATGGCGTAATTGGTGAGGTCTTTCTGCAGCCTGTAATTGGTGTTGTGGGATATGTAGGATATCCTGCAGCGGTCCACGATCGGCGCCTCTTCTTTTTCTTCCAGAAACCGGTTGAACTCGGAATTGTTGGACGTTGCGACAATTAGCGAGTCAATCGGCCATTTGAATCCGTCGATTTCGATGTTGCGGTTCTGGATGACACCCAGGTAGACCTGCACCAGATCCTTTTTATTTTTGAAAATTTCGTCGCTGAAGTGGATTCCACCGCCGGCCACACGGGCCAGGGCGCCGCGTCTCAAGTCGAATCGGTAGGGATTGTTGGTGTCTATAATGTGCAGCAGGCGCTGAATGGACTCTTCTCCAAGGAGGTCTACAGCTGAAGAAGTGATCTTGTCTTTGGCCGGGTATTTTCCGGTTACGGTTCCCAGGCTTTCCGTAAGCGGAACCGGAAAAATTTCAACCAATTTGAGCATATTATCAATGTCACCATCCGAAAAATTACGGATATCATTCCATATATAAGCGGAACAGGCACCCAGGGGACGGTAATTTTCATACAGAAGCTCGATTTCAGAGTCGCTGAACCCGAACACGGTGCCGAGATATTCTTTGTTTTCAACCCTGTTTTCGAATAAGTTCATGGCCAGGATGGCCGGGTCTTCGTAGGTCTGCGATTCTACCGTTGCAATTCTACCGTAGCTTCCCAGTTTATCCATGCCTTTGAATCGGAATGTGTATTTGCGGTTTCCTTCCTGGGACAAGAAGTGACGGTATTGTTCACACACAAATTCGACAAAGAAGGTTTTACCGTTTCCCGGTTCGCCCACGAGCACATAGGCCATCTCCTTGGAAGAGCCGCCCTCGGACGCATCCTTGACATAAGAGACGAAACTGTTGATCTCGTCATACATACCGATCACATGCTTCTTTCCCTTCCGGAATATGCTGAAATCATATGTAGATTTGCCATTTACGGTCACCTTGTCGATATCGCTGTCGAGAATCATCCTGGCCACACCCTGAAATGCGTTTTCAAAGCATCTGTTGGCGGCCTTGAGTTCAAACATGTGATGATGAAGTGCCGAGTTCATTTTTTTTGTAGCCATCTTTAACCTCCCTCCCTTAAATTGGCGACACTCAGTCCAGGGAAATGTCTGTTATCATTAATAGAGACAATAAGACCTGATTTTCAGGGTGGGAAACCCGTGCCCGGGAGAGTGATGTTCGCTCCTGGTGAATGGTGTGCCGGGGCATTTCGCTTCCCATGGTCATCGTTTTGCGAAGGTGGGTAACTTGAAGGCAATATTCTGTTTTCTACAGATGCGTTGGCATTCTGCGAATCAGGATCAGGTCAGCGTCGGTGTGGCTGCAAAAACAGTCGTTGATATTTTTTCTTCTAGATATAACATAATGATATTTAGCTCGTTTTTCAACCCATTTTCATGCCCGGCCGAAGACAACCAAGAACATCAAGCTATTTTTATAGAATTATCATACCTATCCGCTAACATAGATGGCAAAAAAATTAAGAAAATCAGGGGCACAGCCGTGACCTGGAAGTGTAATAGCAATATTATTTCGACGGTGCCGTAAAGCTGAATTTTCGCCTTTCATTGGTCAACATTTTATCTTGACATAACCGCATTGTAGCTGTAATGTAGCTTCAAAATTTTCTTTATCTATCACTTTTTTCCGGCCTTGGATGCAGAATTCCTCATCCGGGTCACATTCATCAAGGATCATACAATGCATAAACTTCTCAGCGACAATCCCGGTCAGAAAATGCTGCTTCTCGGCAATGAAGCCATAGCCAGGGGGGCGATCGAAGCAGGGATCGCATTCGGTTCGACCTACCCCGGAACACCCTCTTCTGAAATTTCATTGGCTCTTTTCCAGATGTCACATGAAAGCGACCTGTATTTTGAATACAGCACCAACGAAAAAGTGGCTCTTGAAGTCGCTGCAGGCGCCGCCAATTCGGGTGTCCGCACCATGTGTATGATGAAGCACGTCGGCCTCAATGTTGCCGCCGACCCGCTCATGACTCTGGCATACGTGGGTGTTACCGCGGGTCTCGTGATCGTTGTTGCCGATGACCCTTTCATGTTTTCCAGCCAAAACGAGCAGGACAGTCGCTATTACGGGAAACTCTCGGGCCTGTCCATCCTCGAACCCTCCACGGTGGAGGAAGCCAAGGAGATGATACCTTACGCTTTCGACCTGTCCGAGAAGCTCAAAGAACCGGTTATCTTCCGTACCACCACCCGGATCAATCACTCCACGGGTATCGTGGAATTAAAACAGATCCCGCAGCGTGTGGTCAAAGGCACGTTCATCAAAGATCCCATGCGCTGTGTAACCGTACCCGCAGTTTCCCGGAAACTGCACGCGAAGCTGTTGGAAAACATTAAAAAGGCGGAAGCGATTGCCGACAGTTCAGCATACAACTTTACCGATGGCGACGGCAGCTGGGGTATCGTCTGCAACGGCGTCTCCTACAGCTATGTCACCGATGCCGTCAAGGATCTGGGCATAGAAGAAAAAGTCAAGATTCTGCGCATCGGGTTCTCCCACCCCATGCCTGCGGCTCTGGTCAAACAGTTCATCAAGGGCTGCCGGAAAATCCTGGTGGTGGAAGAAGGCGAACCTTACATGGAAGAGATGATCAAGGTGTTTGACCAGGAAGAAAAACTCAACGTTCCCATCCGCGGCAAGGGCGACGATCTTTTTTCGCGCCTATATGAATTCAATCCCGCCCAGGTCAGGCAGAACATTGCCACCTACTTCGATGTGCCCCACACGGCTCCAGCAATGACGGACCTGTCGGATGTGCCGGAAATACCGCAACGGCCGCCCAATCTTTGTGCCGGGTGCTCGCACCGGGCAACCTTTTATGCCATCAAACAGGCGGCAAAAGGAATGGATGTCATCCACCCGACGGATATCGGCTGCTACACCCTCGGGTTTCTACCGCCCATGGCCATGGGTGATTTCGTTATCTGCATGGGTTCCTCGGTGAGTTCCGCCTGCGGTTTTTCCCAGGCAACCGACCAAAAAGTCATCGCTTTCATCGGCGATTCAACTTTTTTCCACTCGGGCATTTCCGGCCTGGTTAACGCTGTTTTCAACAACCACAACTTTACCCTCGTCATTCTCGACAACGGCACCACGGCTATGACCGGCCACCAGCCCAATCCCGGTGTTGTTATGGAAAATTTCAACCTCAGCGGGAACGGTCGTATCTCCATTGAAGCACTTGTTAGAGCCATGGGTGTGCAGCATGTTTCACTTATTAAACCCTACAAGCTGAAAAAAAGCATCGCCGCCATAAAAGAGGCCCTGGACTATAAAGGGGTGTCGGTGGTCATTGCCCAGGAAACCTGTACCCTGTTCGCCAAGAGCCTTAAACAGCTCAAACCCCGCGCATTTTACGTCAGCGATAAATGTAAAAACCACAGGGAATGCATCAGCACCTTCACCTGCCCTGCTTTCTCTCTCAAGGACGAAAAACCCGTGATCGACCCGGACACCTGCGTGGGCTGCGCGGTCTGTGCCCAGATATGTCCCGAGAATGCCATATTACCCTTAAAAAAATGACAATAGGATTTTAAAACATGGATACAACAAGATTGATCATCGTTGCGGTGGGCGGCCAGGGGAACCTTCTGGCATCAAAGGTATTGGGGGAAGCGGCACTGCTCTCCGACATTCCGGTCAA
>JAFDAT010000458.1 GCA_019313725.1 Deltaproteobacteria bacterium | reverse complement strand
CTAAAGTTAAGGAATTCTATCTGTTTTTATAAACGAAAGAGCGAAGCGATTCAGCAACTTTAGATCACTTATAACTTTAGATCACTCAAAACTTCGGGTTAATTTTTCGGCAGATCCTAAGGGCTCTGACCTGGCCCAGAGGACCAGGTATTTAATACTGGAATAATTTATCATGGCTGATATTCTCCTCATACAACCCCCCATAAGGGACTATTATCTCACGAAAAAACGTACCATTCCCTATGGATTGATGAGCCTTGCCTCAGGCCTGATGGAGAAAGGCTTCTCGGTGGATCTGCTAGATGCACTGGCAACACCGAAATCAAAAATTATCGACATCCCGTCAGAGATGGATTACCTCTCAACCTACTATGGTCGTACAGATACGTCGCCATTCTCCCTGTTTCATCACTATCGACATTATGGATACAGTTTCCAGCATATCGGCAAAATTGTCCGTGAATCCAATGCATTCCTGGTGGGTATCGCTTCCCTGTTCACCCCTTACGCGGACATGTCCATTCAGACTGCGCAAACGGTAAAAAAATTTCTCCCCGACTGCACGGTCGTTATCGGCGGCCATCACCCCACCGAACTGCCGCACGATGTACTCGAATCCGGCGCCGTTGACTACCTCATCCGCGGCGAGGGGGAAGTCGCCCTGCCGTTACTGGCAGACGCCCTGCACAATGGCACAAGCCTGGAAAATATTCCCGGCCTGTGTTTCAGAAAGAGGGACGGCACTTTCAGGATTGTCGAACCGGCTATGATGAAAAATATCGATGATTATCCCCTGCCTGCGGCACAGCTGCTGAATTCGAAGTATTACATGCGGGGAGACCACGCCGGCTACACGATCACGGCCAGTCGGGGGTGTCCCTTCAAATGCTCTTACTGCGCCATGGGCAGATCCCCCCTCGGTATCTACAGACGCAGAAATGTCGACCGTATTATTACGGAGATGAAAACAGCCGTGCACACGTATAATTGCGGTTTTTTTGATTTCGAAGATGAAAACCTTACTCACGACAAAAAATGGTTCACCGCCCTGATGACCAAAATCGTGCTTGCCTTCAAAGATCGTGATATCGAACTGCGAGCAATGAACGGTCTCTTTCCGCCATCGATTGACCAGGACCTTTTACCGCTGATGAAACAAGCGGGCTTTAAAACCCTCAACTTGTCGCTGGGCACCACATCCGGCAGCCAACTTAAAAAATTCAACCGTCCTGACGTACGGCCTGCATTCGAACGTTTGACCGAGACGGCCGAAATGTACCGACTGGCATGCGTCGGTTATATAATCGTAGGTGCGCCGTTTCAGGACCCCGGCCAGTCCGTGGATGATTTGATCTATCTCTGGCGCAGCCGTGTACTTGCCGGCGTTTCCGTGTATTACCCGGCTCCGGGAAGCGCCGACTACGCAATATGTCAAAAATTGAATCTGTTGCCTGAATTTTCAAGCCTCTTTCGATCTTCCGCCCTGCCCCTTGATCACACGACCAACAGGTTGGAAACCGTTACGCTGCTGCGCTTGGGCCGCATCGTCAATTTCATCAAGAGGCTGGCGGACCTCAGAATACCGATACCGAAACCGGCGGCCTGCAGCCGTGCGTACTTTTCAGCATCTACCGACAGGCTTGAAATCGGCAGTACCCTGCTCAAATGGTTTCTGAAGGACGGCATAATCCGCGGCGTCGATGCCCGGGGACACGTATACACCCACGCAACCGCCGCAGCACTGATTGAAAAGTTCATGAATGGTCTTGGTTTATAGAGTATATGCGTATTGACATTAATTGCGTGTACGCAATATTATGGATAGGGGTGAAAATATTAAGAAAGTGGAAAAAGGGGCCTGGTACCGTATGCAGACAGCCCCATATGGGATTTCCCAGATGATTACATCCAGCGCCTGAGAAGCATACTGCTGGAAGCAACTGCTGATTAAGTTGGCGTCTTGTTCTCGTAATAATCTCGATACCACGCTACGAACCGCTCTATTCCGACCTTGATGGGTGTTTCGGGTTTAAATCCCACATCCTGTATCAGGTCTTCCACGTCCGCATACGTGGCCGGAACATCCCCCGCCTGCAGATCCAGAAACTCCTTTTCAGCCGTAATTCCCAGGGCCTCCTCGATCGCCTTTACAAAGGTCATCAGCTCCACGGGGTTGTTGTTGCCGATGTTATAGATTTTATAGGGGGCATATGAAGTGCCCGGATCCGGATGGTTACCGCTCCACTCCGGGTTGGGCTGGGGAAGATTTGCCATCACCCTGACCACCCCTTCGATAATATCGTCGATGTAGGTAAAATCCCGCTGCATTTTTCCGTGGTTGAAAATTTGAATGGGTTTTTTCTTCAGCATGGCACGGGTGAATAAAAAAAGTGCCATGTCCGGACGTCCCCAGGGACCGTAAACCGTGAAAAACCGCAGTCCGGTACAAGGCAGACCGTAGAGATGGCTGTAGGAATGTGCCATCAGCTCGTTCGATTTTTTGGATGCGGCATATAGGGAGACCGGGTGATCGATGTTGTGGTGTACCGAAAACGGCATATTCGTGTTGGCACCGTACACCGAACTGGATGAAGCATAGACCAGGTGCTTGACGCCGCAATGCCGACACGCCTCGAGGATGTTCACGAAACCGACAATATTGGCATCGATGTAGGCGTGGGGATTGGTCAAGGAATAGCGCACGCCGGCCTGTGCAGCCAGATTGACAACCACATCGAAACGTCCTTCCGCGCACACACGAAAGAAAACCCATGGTCTTCCTGCAACATTGCCAGACGTTTCTCTTTCAGGGTTACATCATAGTAATCGTTCAGGTTGTCGATTCCGGTGACATCGCGTCCATCGGCCAGGAGCCGCCGGGAGAGGTGGAACCCGATAAACCCGGCCGCTCCGGTCACCAGTACTTTGTTGTATTTGAATCCCATTAAAATGCCTCCCCTATTTTCAGCATCACTTTTAAAGCTTTTCCACTGTGAATTCGTTCTCTATATACCTGCGGCAGCTCCTCGATCGAAATCAGATCGGAAATCATGGGCCTGCCGTCCAACTTCCCCTGGGCCATCCAGTCGAGACAGGTGATATTTTCCGCGTGGGTGTTGGAGTAGGAAGCCGTCAGCCTGACTTCCTTGAAGTTCAATGTTACCGGCATGATCGTGACCGGCTGCATTATTACGCTGACGACACAGACCACACCGCCCCGGGCGCAGAAATTGAGGGCGGCCTGTACATTGTCCAGCACGCCGGAACACTCGAATACAGACTCAAAACCAACGCCGGCGGTCTTTTCAAAAACAAAGGCGTCCATGCCCCTATCCCTGGAATCGAC
>JAFDAT010000101.1 GCA_019313725.1 Deltaproteobacteria bacterium | reverse complement strand
ATCCCAGGAAGACACTGTCCACGTGCGCTTTTTCCATGATTTTGGTTTTCTGCAGCAGGCCGTCAATGCCGATGGTCCCAAGCTTTGATGTGTGAATATCCTTCAGGGTTCCGCCCATACGCCCGAAGGCCGTACGGACTGCTTCAACGATTACCACTTCTTTTTGTGCCATTTGATCATTCTCCTTTCGGTGATTTGCCGGGTGCCGGCATTTTACAGTAAAAAAACGTTTAGCATGATAAACATTAAATATGATTACAATTATATAAAAACGTATAAAGGCCTATGTGTTGATGCGAATATCTATATGATATAATAAAGATATATGTCAATGGAAAAATACATAATAAATTTTTAATTTCTTGACAAGCAGGATGAATATGGATAGTCATCCGGGTATAAAGTAAAAATTTATAGTGAAAAACGGTGCAGTTTCGGAGTACGGTGCCATGTGTGCGGGGTCCATCATTTTGTGCCGGCATGGCTTACGGCTGCCGGAATTTTCCCCGACTGCCAAAGGTAGAGCGATGAAGATCAGTGAATTGACCAAACAAACGGGTGTTTCCAAAGAGAACATCCATCACTATATTCGTGAAGGGCTTCTTCGGAAACCCAGAAAAACAGGAAAAAACAGGGCGGATTACAGCGAGGTTTATGTCCGCCAGGTGCGTTTGATAAAAGAACTGCGGGACAATTATTTCCTGCCCCTGCCCATCATTAAAAAAATATTGAAGGAACAGAAAAAGCAGACGCCTTCCGAGCAGTCTTCATTTCAGGTGCAGAGCGAATACCTGCGGCCCATCGAGCGTTTTTTTCCCCGCGAAATCGTGGGGAAAAAAGCCTTTCAGGAGGCCACCGGCCTGGGGCGGTACTGGCTGGATAAACTGGAAGAATGGGGGATCATTGCTGCGCGCATGAACGGAGAAGATCATGTTTACAGCCATGAAAACGTGGTTATCGGGAGATTGATGGTGGACATGGACCGGCTGGGGTTCGGCCCCAGGGACGGGTACGATCCGAAGGGGTTGAAACCGATATCGGACTTTATTCAGAACTATCTGACGGTGAGCACCCGTGAATATCTGGAGCGCAATGTGGAAAGGCTCGATTCGCCGGACTTCGTGGAAAAGGGTGGTCAGTTTGCCGAACTGATGAGCCTTTTTCTGTACCACCTCTACCGCAGGCTCGTCAGGGATCCGGCGCCGTCGGCGTGTGAAGATGCGGAGTTCCAGGATTAACGCGCCGTTTCTGGAATTAACCGAAATGAGAAAAAAGGTTGGCCAAAGTCCGAAAATGGGGCATTACTACGCCTGAAGAGAAGAATGCGTTGGGGGATTAAACAAAAAAGGAGACAGATTATGAAAAAGACAGCCATTGTTTTACTCGTACTGGGATGTTTTGTAATGTTTCAAGCCTGTGCAAGCGCACCAAAACTTCCGGAGTCCCAACCCGGACTTTATGTTAACCCGGAATTTCGTTTTTCAGTCAACTATCCTGAAAACTGGACAGCCGAGCCCTTACAGGCGGGTGAGGTCCTGCGGGCCGCCAATCCAAACCTTTATAAAGTACCCGTCATTACGGCCAGTGTCGCGGATCTGGCGGAAGGCGCTTCCCTGGATACCAAAGCGTTTACCGTTGTTGCTCAGGCAGCACAAACCGGCTCAAAAAGATACAAGGTTCTGTCCGAAGAGGACATCACGCTGAACGACGGCACACCTGCCAAGGCATTTACCTATAAATGGACCTGGACGGACGGGGTCTCCAAACTGGTCACCGCTGCAGTGATTTCCATTAAAGACGATAAATTTTTTACCACAACGGTGACAACCCTACTGGGTGGAGAAACGAAACCGGAACAGTTGCTTGAAATAGTAAAAAGCTGGAAGTTCTATCAATAAATCAATGATATGAATCCCGGTTCCTCCAAGGCGGGGAACCGGGATTGTACCATCGGGCGAGATTCTCAGGAGGCCCAAAACCATGCAGGGATATATTGTAAAAAGGATTTTGATTGCCGCATTTACGGTATTCACTGTACTCACCGTGGTGTTCTTTGTTTTCCGTCTGGGACCGGCCGACCCGGTGATGGTGATGCTGCCCCCGAATGCGACGCCCCAGGATGCCGAAAATCTGACTAAGAAATTCGGTCTGGATAAACCCCTTATGGTTCAGTACGGGAATTATCTCAAGAATGCGTTCAGGGGTGATTTCGGTTCCTCCTTCCGGTTCGATGAGCCGGCCTTGAGGGTACTTCTCATGCGCTTTCCAGCCACCCTGAAGCTGGGCCTGGTAACCTTTATCCTCTCGGTAACGGTGGGGCTGTCCATCGGCCTTATTTCGGCGGTAAAGCCGGACTCCATCATCGACCGTATCGGTCGGCTGTTTGCCCTGGCCGGGATGTCGCTGCCCTCCTTCTGGGTGGGGATTATGCTTATTCTTTTTTTCGGAGTCACCTTGCGCTGGCTACCCATCGCCGGCAGGGGTACACCGTTGCACTATATCATGCCGGCCTTCTGCATGAGCCTCTATCCGATTGCGTTGATTACGCGCCTGAGCCGCTCCTCCATGCTGGATGCACTCAAGAGTGACTACGTGGTCATGGCCCGCATCAAGGGGGTCCCCGAATTTTACGTGATCCTGGTGCATGCCTTTAAAAATGCCTCGATACCCGTCATTACGGTTATTTTCGGTATTTTCGGTGCGCTCATGGTGGGCAGCGCGGTGGTTGTGGAATACATCTTTTCCTGGCCGGGCATCGGCAGACTGGTCATGGAATCCTTCTTTGCAAGGGATTACCCGGTGGTCCAGGTATTTGTCATTGTGGTTACCTGTATGGTGGTCACGCTGAACCTGATCGTCGATATCATCTACGCCTATATCGATCCCCGGATTCGTTACCAATAGTATTAGAAATAGGTATTCACTTTTTAGATGAATTTCTTTTCAAAAAAGAATAAGAAGAAGGCAAAGCGGAGAGGCGGCGTCCGGCCGCCCTACATCGGGCTTTTCTGCCTGGGACTTTTCTTTACGGCGGTCATATTTGCCAATGTCATCGCACCCTATGACCCCAACGAGGGAGACCTTTTCAGCACCACGATTCCGCCGGTGTGGGAAAAAGATGGCAGCCTGGCCCACATCCTGGGCACCGACATGCTGGGCAGGGACGTCTTGAGCCGGATCATTCACGGTTCGCGGATGTCGCTGCTGATCAGCGTCGGGTGCATTCTGTTTTACGGCAGCCTGGGGGTGGTCCTGGGCCTCATATCGGGTTTCCGGGGCGGCCGTACGGACATGGTTATCATGCGTCTGGCCGACCTGTGGCTCTCTCTGCCGGGTGTCATCGTTTTGTTTATGCTGGCTGCCGTACACGGTCCCAGCGCCAAGACCATCATCATCACCTTCGGTATCATGGGCTGGCCCGGATATGCCAGAATTGTCCGGGGGGAGTGTTTGAGCCTGAAACAACGTGATTTTGTCAGGCTGGCCAGGGTGGCCGGCTGCAGCAAACTGCGCATCATGTTTTCTCACATCCTGCCCAATATCATCAACACGATCATTATCATGGCGACCATCGAAATCGGGGGTATTATCGTGATGACGGCATCCATGAGTTTTCTTGGGCTGGGTACCCAGCCGCCTTCGTGTGACTGGGGTTTGATGCTGGCAGAGGGCCGACAGTACATCACCTATGCC
Source organism: Deltaproteobacteria bacterium (assembly GCA_019313725.1). Lineage (GTDB taxonomy): Bacteria > Desulfobacterota > Desulfobacteria > Desulfobacterales > B30-G6 > JAJDNW01. The sequence goes on along the minus strand of JAFDAT010000101.1, from coordinate 6,151 downwards.
TGGTGGCTGGTGACTTTTCCCGGTCTGGCCATCGTGATTACCGTGCTCGGGTTCAACCTGACCGGAGACTGGCTGCGGGAGGTAATGGACCCGAAGCAGAAACTGCGTTGATGGGATCATCGTATATGCATAGCAACCAAGACAACCTTCTCGAACTCCAGGACGTCACCACCACCTTTTTTACCAAACAGGGTGAAGTTCGGGCTGTGGACGGTGTCAGTTTCAGCGTAGGCAAAGGCGAGGTCGTCGGCCTGGTGGGAGAATCGGGCTGCGGTAAGAGTGTAACTTCTCTTTCCATCATGCGCCTGGTGCCCCAGCCGGCCGGTAAAATCGTCTCCGGGCGGATCCTGTTCAAAAACGAAGACCTCATGGAAAAGACCGCGGAGGAGATGCGGCAGCTGCGGGGGGACCGGATTTCCATGATTCTGCAGGATCCCATGGTGGCCATGAACCAACTGCTCACCGTTGGAAAACAGCTGGGCGAGCCCTACAAGTTCCATGACAAGGTCAGGGGCTCCCTCAGGGAGATGTGTATCCGGCTTCTGGAAAAAGTCAAGGTGCCTGCGCCGGAAAGCCGTGTTGACGATTACCCGTTTCAGTTCAGCGGTGGGATGTCGCAGCGGGCGCTTATCGCCATGGGTATCGCCAACAACCCGGATCTTCTCATCGCCGATGAGCCCACAACGGCCCTGGATGTCACCATCGCCGCCCAGGTCCTCAAACTTATGAAAGAGATACAACGGGAAACAGACGCTTCCATCATTCTCATTACCCACGACCTGGCCACCGTGGCTCAGATCTGCACCCGTGTGATCGTTATGTACGCGGGCCGTATCGTGGAGACAGCACCCATAAAAATCTTTTATAAAAATCCGGCGCACCCCTATTCGGTGGGTTTGATCCGGTCCGTTCCCGTACTCGGTCAGCCTGTGGACCGTCTGTTTTCCATCAGCGGGCAGCCGCCCAGCCTGTTTGCCATGCCCAAGGGCTGCCGCTTTGCACCCCGCTGCAACAAGGCTGAAAAAAAGTGTTTCAAGCATTATCCGCCGGAAACATGGCTGGACGAGAATCACAGCGTAGCCTGCTGGCTTTACCCTGGGGATTAATGATGTCAACTCAAGAAATTATATCCGTCAAAGGTCTGAAAAAACATTTCCCGGTCACCAAGGGGACTTTTTTTAGCAAGGTGGTGGGACACGTCAAGGCGGTAAGCGACATCAGCTTCAGCCTGCGCCAGGGGGAAACCCTCGGCCTGGTGGGTGAGTCGGGGTGCGGGAAATCGACTACGGCCAACATGCTGCTGGGCCTGGAGACGCCCACAGGCGGGCAGATTCTGTTTGAAGGGCGTGATATCACCGGTCTGAACAGAAAAGAGCGTTTTGCCTACCGCAGAAACATCCAGGCGGTTTTTCAGGATCCTTTCCGTTCGTTGAACCCCAGAAAAAAGGTCAGGCAGATCATTTCCGAACCGCTGATCGTTCACAAAGTGGGGAGTAGAAAGCAAATCGACAAAAGGATCCACGAACTCCTCGAACTGGTAGGGTTTGACTATCATCACGCCGCCCTCTATCCCCATGAATTCAGCGGGGGGCAGCGGCAGCGCATCGCCATTGCCAGGGCGCTGGCGCTCGAACCAAAAATGATCGTGCTGGATGAGCCGGTTTCGGCACTGGACGTGTCCATACAGGCCCAGATCCTGAATCTTTTGATCGATCTGCAGAAACATCTCAACCTGACCTATGTCATCATTTCCCACGACCTGGCGGTGGTGGAGCACGTCAGCAGCATGATCGGGGTGATGTACCTGGGATACCTGATGGAGCTGGCCCCCAGCCGGGAGCTCTACAACAATGCCAAGCACCCCTACACGCGAGCGCTGCTGGAATCCGTACCGGTGGCAGACCCGGAAAATATCAAAGTTGTCAGCCTGGAGGGGGAGGTGCCCAGCCCATTGAACCCACCGCCGGGGTGCACGTTTCACCCGCGCTGCAACGAAGCCAAATCAGTGTGCTGCGAGATCGAACCGCGGATGAGCGAAGTTTCCCCCGGGCATTACTACAGATGTAACTGAACCCAAAAGAAAAATCCCCGGAAACACCGGGGATTTTTCTTTTGGTGAAAATACTATTTTCAGTTTTTTACCAAATAGCGGTAAGGTTACATTTTATAAGATTGTTCCAATGATTTCAACCAAAGGAGAGTATTATGGCTTCTACAGCAGAAGATGCTATCGTTGATGGCGATGTGAAGATCGTAAGGACCACATCGACATTCGATTGCGGCGGCAGGTGCCCGATAAAGCTGCACGTCAAGGACAACAAGATTTTGCGCATCGAAGGCGACGATCTTGGAGATCCCGACAGGCAGCTGCGAACCTGCCTGCGTTGCCGGGCTTTCCGGCAATACGTCCACCACCCGGATCGGCTTATGCACCCTCTCAAGCGGGTTGGGGAAAAGGGCCAGGGGAAATTCGAAAGGATTTCCTGGGATGAGGCTCTGGACACGCTGGCGGGCAAGCTTAAAAGTGTAAAAGAAAAATATGGAAACGCAGGAATCTTTTTGGCCACGGGCGGCGGTTACCTCGCCGGCCTCCACAACGGCGGTTTGGCGGCGACCCGTTTGCTGAATCAGTTCGGCGGCTTTACCACCCACTATGGCAACATTTCCTCCGAAGGCGCGGTGTGGGCTTCCCTGACCCAGTATGGTTCTGTGATGGTGGGTAACAGCCGTGAGGATCTGCTCAATTCCAAGTTGATCATCCTGTGGGGCTGGGACCCGGCCAGGATGATTTCCGGCACCAACACCATGCATCACCTGATCAAGGCCAAAGAGAACGGTGCCCGGGTGATCGCCATCGACCCCCGCTACCATGACACCGCAGCGACTGTTGCCGATGAATGGATTCCGATATATCCCAGCACGGACACGGCCATGATGGTGGCCATGGCCCAGGTCATGATCAAGGAAGAACTGCACGACCAGGCGTTTCTGGATAAGTACACGGTGGGGTTTGACAAATTCAGGGCTTATGTCACGGGTGAGGCGGACGGCGTGGAAAAAACACCGGCCTGGGCATCTGAAATTACAGGTGTTCCTGCAGAAACCATTCAGCGTCTTGCTCGACTGTATGCTGGAACCGAACCGGCGGCCCTGATGGACTGCCAGGGACCCGCGCGCAGCGCCATGGGCGAGCAGTACAATCGTTGTGCATCCACCCTGTGCGCCATGACCGGCAACGTGGGACGGCCCGGCGGCAGTGCCGGCGGTGGTCTCATGGGTATACCCATCGGCCACATGTTTCGCATGTCAGCCATCCCGCCGGGAAAGAATCCGGTGGAACTGGAAGGACCCAAAGTCAAGGGGACCCTGGATATCCGCCTGCGGGTGGCCAAACGCATTCATATCAACAAAATATTTGATGCTGTCTTAAAAGGCAAGGCCGGCGGATACCCGGCCGATATCAAGATGATGTGGTCCATGTGCAACAACTACATCAACCAGACCGGCAACAGCAACAAGGCTGACCGGGCTTTGAAACAACTGGACTTTCTGGCGGTGAACGAACTGTTCATGACCGCAACGGCCCGCTATGCGGATATCGTACTGCCGGTGACGTCCGCCGCGGAACGTTCCGACCTGACACGGCCCTGGCCCTCCGGCCCTTATTTTACATTCATGAACCGGGCGATAGAACCCCTGGGGGAATGCAAATCCGACCTCGATATCGCCGGGGAACTGGCGGAGCGGTTGGGAATCGAAAATTTCAACCCGTTTACCGAGGACGACATTTTGCGCATGTTCGTGGAGCAGAACCCGGAAACAGCCAAGCTGATACCGGACTTCGACACTTTTCGCAAGGAGGGCATCCATCGGGTCGATCTTGAAAAACCCATCATTGCCTTCCAGCAGCAGATAGAGGACCCGGAAAACAATCCCTTCGACACACCCTCCGGCAAGATCGAGATTTTTTCACAACGGGTGGCCGACCTGGACAATCCGCTGTGCCCCCCCATACCAAAATACATGCAGGTCCCGGAGGACCGCAACGATAAGCTGGCCGAAAAATTTCCACTGCAGCTGCTTACGCCCCATCCCAAAAATCGGGTACATTCGGAACTGTACAAGGTGGAATGGCTGCGGGAAGTCGAAGCCCACCGGGCCTGGATCAATCCCGTGGATGCTGAAGCGCGGGGTATCGATGACGGCGACGACATGATCGTTTTCAATGAGCGTGGCCGGGTGGCCATTCCGGCGTGGGTAACCGAGAGGATCAAGCCGGGGGTCATATCCATATTCGAGGGGACCTGGTATCAGCCCGACGAAGAAGGCGTCGACCAGGGTGCCTGCGCCAATACGCTCACCCGGGATGCCTACTCCGGTGGTGGGGCGGCGGTGCTGAATACTACCCTGGTACAGGCTGAAAAGGCATAAAAAATAAGACTTTGTGCCCTTTGTGTCTTTGTGGTTCATGTTTATCTGAAAATATTACTGGAGAAAAATCATGCAAATAGGATTCTATTTTGACCAGACCCGCTGTACCGGGTGCAGCGCATGCCGCGTGGCCTGCAAGGACTGGAACGATGTACCGGCAGGGCCGGAAAACTGGATGCGGGTGGAGTACATGGAAAAGGGCCGCTGCCCGGACGTTTTCGTTGCATATACCGTAGCCGCCTGCTGGCACTGCATCGATCCCGTCTGCATCCCGGCTTGCCCGGAGGACGCCATCACCAAAAGAGAGCAGGACGGTATTGTCCTGGTGGACAGCCAGGCCTGCATCGGCAACGAAGCTTGCGATGCCAAGTGCCTGAAAGCGTGTCCCTACGACGCACCCCAGTTCGGTCCTGAAAAAGGGGCCAGGATGCGCAAATGCAATTTTTGCGTCGACCGCTGGGAAGCCGGCAAGGTGCCCGATTGCGTGGAAGCCTGTCCCGTTCGTGCGTTAGATGCGGGACCGCTGGAGGAACTGGAAAAAAAATATGGAGACTGCCGGGAAGCCGAAGGATTCAAATACTCGAGTCGGACACAGCCGGCGGTGGTGTTCAAACCCAAGCGCCTTTCCTGAGATCTCAAAATTTTTATCACGAAAATCGGAGGAGCAACCATGCCCAAAGCAGACTTGAGTGTGATCGGGAAGAAGAATGACCCCGTCGAAGTGGAATATTCCTGGAAGGATGTGGCCCTCTATGCCTTGAGCGTCGGCGCCACCGAGAAGGAACTGTCACTGGTGTATGAAAATGCACCCGGCGGGTTGAAGGTTCTGCCGAGTTACTGTGTGATCCTTGCCGGACGCGCTTTCCCCGATGTGGGTGACGTCGACTGGCCCCTGTTTCTGCACGGTGAGCAACGGTTCCGCCTGCATAAACCGCTGCCGGCGGGAGGGAAGGTCGTGCAGGTGGGCGAGGTCAAAAATATCTATGATAAAGGCAAAGGCGCGGTCTACGACATCGGCATTACCGGGCGTACCGAGGACGGCGAACTGCTCTACGAAGCCGGATATGTCAACTTCTATCTCGGAGCGGGCGGGTTTGGCGGGGATCCCGGGCCCAAGGCCAAGCGCCTGGACCCGCCGGAAGGGGCAGCCCCCGATTTCAGTGTGACAGATAAGGTGCCGGCTGTACAGGCGGCGCTCTACCGTCTTAACGGGGATCTCAACCCCCTGCACATCGATCCGACTGCTGCTAAAAGAGCCGGATTCGACCGACCCATTCTGCACGGTCTGTGTACATATGGCCATGCTACCCGGGCAGTGATCAATGGTTGTCTGGATGGCGATACGGATCGACTCAAAGGGTTTGACGCTCGGTTTTCAAGCCCTGTTTATCCCGGGGACACCCTGACCACCGAGGGGTGGAAAACAGACGGTGGGTATGTCGTCAGGGTGAGTACGGCCACAGGACCGGTTATCACCAACGCATTTGCGGCCATCGGATAGCTTTATTTCAGTATTAAAAACCTGGTTCTCTGGGACCGACGTAGATCCTGTTTTGCGGGGGTCAGAGCCATTAGGCTCTGCCAAAATAAATAATTTAAAGTGTAAAGTGATCTAAAATTATAAGTGATCTAAAGTTGATGAATCGCTACGCTCTGCCATTTATAAAAAAGATAGAATTCCTTAACTTTAGGCACTTTAGTTCACTTTAGACACTCATAT
>JAFDAT010000100.1 GCA_019313725.1 Deltaproteobacteria bacterium | reverse complement strand
AATCAGGGTAGAGGGTGCGCCTCGAAAAATTCCCAGATCAAATGGCTGGCTACAATGTCCTGGTTGGTTTTCCCCGACCAGGGCGTGGACAGTACGATGGAGGACCCCGGCCAGGTGTGGCCGCCGTCTGCGATGCGGTAAAACACGATCTCAGCGTCATCGCGACAATTTTCCCAGCTTACCCTGGCAACCACATCCGACACAGACAGGATTTCAGGATTTTGCGCGCACCCGTTCTTCTCGACCCATCCGGATAATGAATCTTCCACCCCGGCCGTCCAGTAATCACGGGACTCGCTGGTGTGCACATAGGTATTGATCTTGTCATCCTTACCGTGGAATGCGATCATCGGCACGGCTCTGGAAGCCCGGCAATCCGATGGAAATTGAACCCCGGCCACCGGGGCGACCGCTGCCAGCACGTCGTCAAGTTCGCAGGCCAGCCTGCTGGCCATGCGCGCTCCTCCCGACATCCCCGTGGCGTATATCCTTTTTGGATCGATAGCGTATCGCGTACTCAGATCGTAAATAATATTCCGCACGAACTGTACATCGTCTACGCCGTCCGGATCGTTGACGGTGTTCCAGCTGTTCATTCCGCGTTCTTTTTGGTACTCGCCGTATGGCAATGCCGCTATAAACCCCTTTTCATCCGCCAGGCTTTTAAAATCAGAGTACGCTAGCTGGGCGTCGGGGTTGGAGCGTGAACCGTGAAAGTTCAGCACCAGGGGAACAGGTGTGCCGGCATCATAAATCGTTGGAACGTAGAGCAGGTACCAGCGCTTTTTCTGATCCACCTGAAGGGTCTGCCAACGATCGGCGGACTGGATCCGGGTTATAGGCTTTTCAGATTTGGACGGTTCTCTGACAGCACAGTTTGTCAGGAAGAAGGAGAGCAAGGCAACGAATATGGCTGCCAGGATTTTGCGGCGATTTGTAATTTTACGCATGTTAGCGCCTCTGCAATTTTGGTGAATTTACAGATATACAAATAAATGGGCAGAACCATCTGCTGATCCTGCCCATGAAATGCCTCGCTTTTTCCGTATTATAAATTTCGATCAATCAACCGGCAATAAACATTCTATAAATTTTCAGAAAAATTGCCTCTATTTTCTAATATAGCTTAATTTTGTAGCACCACCGCACTCATTGTTGTAGTTCCATTCCAATTCGCCTGTAATCGTGTTTGCATCGTCGCTTACCTTCAATTCGTATTCGTATAATCTAACCTTACCCATCTTCGATGAAGGCATCACAATCGTGTGGCCGGATGGCGTGCGCGTCCATGTCCATCCTTCATCGATATTTGTAGCGGTTACCGAATTGCCTGTTTGTACGATCTCAACGGTGGTTATCTCCGTTTTTCTGGTTCCGCACCCGTTATCATCCGCAGTCATTTCCCAGGTACCCGAAAGATCGTAGTCTACAGGACCTGCATCCACAGTTTCTGCAGGGGCAGGTTCAGCGGTCTGGGAAGCGTCTTGTCCTGTTGTTGCACAGCCTAAAGCCGTTAGAAGCAAAAACGAAAGGATCAGTGCCAATGCTTTTTTCATGATGTCACTCCTGAATGTATATGGGTTCAAGTTTTAATTCCTGACGATTGTCAGGCATACAACAACGGTCCTTTTTTGTCAAGGGAGAATTCCTGACGATTGTCAGTGTTGAATTGACAACAGGCAACGCTTTTACATATAATGGTGCAATAATTTAAGCATTGTCCACCCTTCAGCAATGAGAGTGTCCGAATGATGGATATTTCGACGAATATTAAAAAACCGGCATTGGTTACCAAGCGCCGGGAGCAGATTCTTCAAGCGGCATTGGATCTATTCCGAAAAAAAGGATATCATGGAACGAGCATACGCCAGATTTGCGAAAAATCAAAAGTCAACCGGGCGAGTATCTATGATTATTTTAAGAGCAAATCAGATATTCTATTTTTTATATATACGCAGATGATGAATCGGGAAGGAAATTTCTATGGCACCCATTCAGACGTTACCATCTCTGAATGGGATGACCTGGAGCCTTTTATCCGGTCAACCATCAAATTTTCATGGACAGAACTCAAGCATCCGATCCAGCTCATGTACAGGGAAGCGATTTCGCTTGATCGTTCGACGAGAGATTATGTCTTAACCATCGAATCCGATTATGTAGAATGGGTCACCATAAATCTTCAGAAAGGACTTGGGTTGAATGCCGTTACCCCGGAGTTGAAAATTTTGGCGAATAACATTGTTTTTTTCAATTCCTTCATCCCCCTGCGGGGTTGGAACATGCTTGAATTTGACCCGGAAAGTATCCTCGACTTTGTCGTTGACCTGATGATGATGAAACTAAAGGATATGCGACCGTCCTAAAAAAAATTAGCTTGACAAATACGGCATCAGACCAATATATATATCAATTTTAGTTCCCAAGGGAACGTTTCCATATATCCTTGCTCCGACAACAATTTGAAATTATTGTAATTTCAAAGACAGTCGGGGCTTTATACCCACAAGGAGGTAGCATGAGAAGGTACGAAACAATTGCCATTCTGGACTCCGACCTTTCCGAAGAAGGCAGGGCCCCCGTATTTGAACGACTCACCCAACTGATCCCCGCACAAAACGGTTTTCTGGTAAAACTGGACGAATGGGGCGTACGCAAACTTGCCTACGACATCAAGAAAAAATCACGCGGCTATTACGTCTGTATTGATCTGTGTGGTGACGGTGCACTGGTCAATGAGATGGAACGCTTCTTTCGAATTGACGACAGGGTATTGAAATACATGACGGTTGTTCTGGACAAAGACGTGGACCTCGATGCCATAAAGGCGAAAATTGTCGAAGCCGAAGCCGAAGCCAAAGCAAAGGCCGAAGCCGACGCCCAGGCAAAAGCGGAAGCCCTATCCAAAGCCGAAGCTGAAGCCGAAGCCAAAGCCAAAGCTCAAGCCGATGCTGAAGCCAAGGCTAAAACGGATGCTGAAGCCAAGGCTAAAACGGATGCTGAAGCCGAGGCCAAAACGGATGCTGAAGCCGAGGCCAAAACGGATGCTGAAGCCGAGGCCAAAACGGATGCTGAAGCCAAGGCCAAAACGGATGCTGAAGCCAAGGCCAAAACGGATGCTGAAGCCAAGGCCAAAACGGATGCTGAAGCCGAGGCCAAAACGGATGCTGAAGCCGAGGCCAAAACGGATGCGGCAGCTGAGGCCAAAACGGATGCGGCAGCTGAGAAGGCCCCGCAGGAGGAGCCTGAAGCCAAAGCAGATTCCGCAAAAGCATCAGAATCCGAAACCGTTGAAGAGTCCACCCCCCCAACCGAAAGCAAGAAAGAGGAGTAAATAAATGGCAGCATTCAATACCCAGAGACGTAACCGCGGCGGAAATCCGAAGAAAAAAAGAAGAGTCTACCACCGCAGGAAGGTGTGCCGGTTCTGTGCAGATTCGAGCATCGCCATCGACTATAAAGACCAAAAACTATTACGCTATTTTATCACCGAACGGGGAAAAGTCATCCCCAGGCGAATTTCGGGAACCTGTGCCAAACACCAGAGAGCCCTTACCCACGCCATTAAGCGGGCGCGGACAATAGCCATTCTTCCTTATGTGGGAACGTTGGAGCATTAAACACTGCCGATGCCCTTAGAGGAGAAGAGGATAGTGCCGCAGACGGAGAATAGAGGTGTAGCCAAAGACATCGCAACTGGAATCGTAGTAACGATCCTCATTTTTGCGGTCACCAGCTACCTGCCGATTATCGGTTTTTTCTGCGCGCTTTTTATTCCCCTGCCCACGTTGTTTTATCGCTCGAAGCTGGGCAGAAACAGAGGAATTATCGTTCCGGCGGCGGCCCTTTTCGTCATGACGGCTGTGCTGGGCGGCCTTGCCGTGGATATCGTGTTCTTCCTGGAACTGCTCCTGCTCGGGTTTGCCTTGGGCGAATTTCTGGCCATGGATCTGTCGGTGGAGAAAACGGTGGCCTACACCTGCTCGGCTGTATTACTGAGCGGTCTGCTGGGCCTGGTATTTTACAGCAATGTAAGCGGCACCGGAATATTCGATCTCGTATCCGCGTATATTGCCGAAAACCTCGAATTGACCATGGTGCTGTACGAAAGCATGGGCGTTTCAGAGGAAAACCTGGTTCGGCTTTCCAACTCCCTGGAGCAGATACAATATGTTCTGGTACGAATAGCCCCGGCCCTGGTCATCGGTTCCACGCTGTTCATTACCTGGATCAATCTTCTGCTGGCACGGGTTGTCTTGAGGCAGAGGGGAATCTTTTCTCCGGATTTCGGCGCCCTCAATCACTGGAAGGCACCGGATCCACTCATCTGGGTGCTCATCGGTTGCGGTGCTATGCTGATGATGCCCGGAAACAGCCTGAAAATGCTGGGTCTCAACGGGTTGCTGATCCTGCTGACCGTATATTTTCTGCAGGGCATTGCCGTGGTTTCCTACTATTTTGAGAAGAAGCGATTTCCAAGAGCGCTGAGACTGTTTCTCTACAGCCTGATCGCACTTCAGCAAATCCTTCTGCTGATTATCATCGGTTTGGGCCTTTTTGACATGTGGTTGAACTTTAGAAAATTGAACAGCGATAAAATTCCCTGATACGGACAAAACTGAATTTAGAATTAGAATTTAGAATTTAGAATTTTTTTTGGTCCCATCCAGAAGCGCCTGTCAATAGCGCTTCCTAACGGAGGTTGAAAAATGAAAGTCATTTTAAAAGAAACCATCGATTCACTCGGCATCATCGGAAGCGAAGTCAAGGTCGCTAAAGGATATGCCCGCAATTATCTGCTGCCCCAGAACAAGGCGGTTCTCGCCACCCCTGCAAACAGGAATATGCTGGAACAGGAAAAAGCCAAATTCGACCTGCAGATCGCCAAAGAAAAAAAGATCGCCGAAGAGATGGCCGCGCGCCTTGAAGGCGTGGCGTGTAAAATCACCGCCAAGGTCAGTGAAGAAGAGCGTCTTTACGGCTCCATTACGGTGCGCGATATCCTGAAAGCGCTCCATGACCAGGGCGTCGAGGTTGAAAAACGCATGGTGCTGCTTACGGAACCGATCAAAACCATCGGAATCCACAAGGTACCCATCCGCGTGTACAAAGAAGTTGAGCCTGAGATCACTGTGGAAATCGTACCCGAGTAATTATTTTTGCGTTTTTTAATAGAAAATGAAAAAATAATTATGAAAGTTGAGTTCAGCATTTTGACATTCGCCTTCTTTAAAGACCAGGTCAGGAAAGGGAGTCGTGGAAAAGGATCTGTCGCTCCATAAAATTCCGCCACAGAATCTCGAAGCTGAGGAATCCATTCTCAGCGCGATTCTCCTGGACAACAGCACGCTGCTGGATGTCCTGGAAACACTGATCTCGGAAGATTTTTATCGTTCGGCCCACGCCAAGATGTTTGCCGCCATCACCGAATTATTCGAAAAAAATGAGCCGGTCGACCTGGTGACACTGGCCAATATCCTGAAGGAAAAAGGCCAGCTCGACGAAGTCGGCGGAGCGACCTACCTTGCCAAGCTGGTGGACACGGCCCCACTCGCTGTCAATGCACAGCATTATGCCAGGATCATCCGCGACAAGGCCTCGCTACGGCAGCTCATCGAACGTTCCAACGAAATTGCCACCCGCTGCTTCGAAGACAGCGGGGATGTCGATGATGTCATCGATTTCGCCGAAAAAGCGATTTTTGAAATCGCAGGCAACAAGAACAAAAAATCATTCTATCCCTTGTCCCAGATCATCGGACAAAACATCGATGCCCTGGAAGAACGCCAGGGCAACAAAACCCTGGTCACCGGTGTCTCCACAGGGTTCAGCCGGCTCGACAACCTTACTTCAGGATTCCAGAATTCCGATCTGATCATTTTGGCCGCACGCCCTAGTATGGGGAAAACCGCTCTGGCCCTCAACATTGCCCGTAATGCCGCCATCGACGCCAATACTCCGGTTGTTGTTTTTTCCATTGAGATGTCCAAGGAACAGCTCTCCATGCGGATGCTCTGCTCGGAAGCCAGAATAGATTCATCACGCCTGAGAAGCGGTTTTTTCAGCCGTGAAGACTGGGTCAGTCTGACCAACGCGGCCGAGGTTTTATCCGATGCTGAGATTTATATCGATGATTCACCGGATCTCTCAGCCATGGCCATCCGGGCCAAGGCGCGCCGGCTCAAAATGGATAAAAATATCGGACTGGTCATCATCGACTACCTGCAGCTGATGAAAGGAAGAGCCTCCGCTGAAAGGCGCGATCTAGAGATATCGGAAATTTCAAGAAGTCTCAAAGCCCTGGCCAAAGAGCTGGATATCCCTGTTGTTGCGCTTTCCCAGCTCAACCGAAAACTCGAGGAACGCCATGACAAGAGGCCTCAGCTTTCCGATCTGAGGGAATCCGGCGCCCTTGAGCAGGATGCCGATGTGGTGGCCTTTATTTACCGGGATGAAGTGTACAACAAGGATGAAAACAACCCCAACAAGGGCATCGCGGAACTCCTGCTGAAAAAACAAAGAAACGGACCCACCGGCGAGGTCAAACTGGCTTTCATAAGTACCTACACGCGTTTTGAAGACCTTGCTGACGACAAGTACATCAAGTAGTAGATGTAAACTAGCGACGAAGTCGCGTTCAGTAAAAGCGTGGTACACGATTTTACATATGAAAAGGCTTTACGGAAGCTCGAAAGGGCTCAAAAAAAACCAGATCCGACGGATAGAAAACCTGCATCGTCGTCGTACCCCGCCGCAATTTATCTTTACCCCGGAACTCGGCCGCGATCTCAGCCGCCTCTCCCATGAAATCCGTCGGCAACTGGGGCTGTTGATCGACCGCAAAGGACGGGTCGCCGCGGTTATCATCGGAGACCACCACGGTATCGTTATACCCCAAATGCGTGAATATCGCACGGCCCCCGGTCGTTTGAAAGGTGTCAGGTGCATCCACACCCACCTCGACGGGCAGGCGCTCACCCGTGATGACCTCAACGATCTTGTTCTGATGCAGCTTGACCTTATGGCGGCTATCTCCGTCGACAAAAACGGTCTTCCCGGCAACGTCCACGTAGGCCACATTCTTCCCGGCAAGACCGATGGACTACCTTACAGCATCCTCGACCCCATCGGGTCGGGTGAAACAGACATAGGGTGCGATGAACTGATTCGCTCCCTTGAGGCGGAGCTTGCTCACACGGGTGACCCGTTCACCGCAGGGTCACAAGACGAGCGTGCTTTGCTGGTAAGTGTCACAACAGCACCCCGGCAAACGGCCATGGATGCACTGGATGAACTGGAAGAACTCGTCCTGTCCAGCGGTATTCAGGTTATCGATAAAATTCTTCAGCAGCGTAAAACCATCGACAGCAAGTTTCTGATAGGGTCGGGCAAACTTCAGGAACTCACCATCCTGGCACTTCAGCAGGGCGCCACGCTCATCGTTTTCGACCATGAACTGAACCCATCTCAAATTCGCTCCATCACCGATCGGATCGAACTGAAAGTGATCGATCGGACCCAGCTCATTCTGGACATCTTTGCCCAACGCGCCCGCACAAGAGAGGGAAAGCTTCAGGTGGAACTGGCCCAGCTGAAATACCTGTTGCCGCGCCTGGTCACCAAGAACACGGCCATGTCGAGACTCACGGGAGGCATCGGCGGCCGGGGGCCGGGCGAAACCAAGCTGGAAATCAGTCGCCGGCGCATCAGAACCAGAATCTCCCAATTGGAAAATTCCCTGTCTCTGGTCCGCCGGCGAAGACACCAGCAAAAATCCAGGCGGGTGAAACGGGATCTTCCGGTCATTTCTATTATCGGATATACCAATGCCGGAAAATCCACCTTGCTGAATACGCTGACCAGCAGCAGGGTCCTGGCCGAAAAACGCCTGTTTGCAACCCTGGATCCCTCCAGCCGGCGTCTTCGATTCCCCAGAGATACTCAGGTCATCATCACGGACACGGTGGGATTCATCAAAGACCTGCCGGAGGATCTGGTGGTAGCCTTTCGTGCAACCCTGGAAGAACTCGAAAGTGCCGATATACTGCTGCATGTGATCGACATCAGCAATCCGCGGTGCCTGGATCAGATCCGGTCGGTCGAAAATATCCTGACTGACCTCAACCTGCACCGGATACCCGAAATCCGAGTGCTCAACAAACAGGACATCGTATCGAAAGAGACACTTCAAAAGATGACCCGCGCACTCGGCGGCATTCCCATTTCCGCCAAAACCAAACGGACAACCCTGCCGCTGATAAAAGCCATGCAAACCATGCTGACAAATAAAAGCGCAACTCACCACCGGGGGTAGTGGCTTTTATTTGATATTGACATCTTTGGAGGATCACATATAAAAGAGAAAATTCTTGGGTTTCTCTCCCTTCATTGGCCACCGGCTTTGGCAATGATAGTGATATGTGCCCATATAATTCTCATCGCATCGGTAAAACCTATTCAGTTCTCACCGGCTAAGCCGGCGGCCAATGAAGGGAGTTATGGATCTTGACTACATAAAAAGGACCGGGATCGCAGCAGCCTACCAAGGCGGCAAAGTGCTGCGTTCCTATTTCGGTAAAAACCCTGAAGTTCACAAGAAGGGGGTTATCGATCTGGTCACTCGCGCCGATACCGAGTCGGAAAAGGTTATCATCGACACGATTCGTTCAAGATTCCCTGACCATGCGGTCCTGGCCGAAGAAAGCGGCCTGAGCGGCAACAGCCGGGAGAACCGCTGGATCATCGATCCACTTGACGGCACCACGAACTTTGCCCATGAACTGGGATTCTTCTGTATTTCGATTGCTTTTGAGCATACCGGTGAAATTCTGGTCGGAATCGTGCTGAACCCTGTCAGCGGCGAGCTGTTCTCCGCAGTATCGGGAGAAGGCGCTTTTCTGAATGATCACCCCATCAGGGTATCGGGCACACCCATTGTGGGTGAAAGCCTCCTGGCAACCGGTTTCCCCTACGATCTGCCCCCCGTATTCCATGAACTGCAGGCCCGTTTTTCAGCCTGCATGAAAAATGCTCAGGGTATCAGGCGCATCGGATCGGCAGCACTGGATCTCTGTTATCTGGCAAACGGTCGCTTTGACGGATTCTGGGAGCAAAACCTTCACGCCTGGGATACGGCTGCCGGGCTGCGCATCGCTGTGGAAGCCGGCGCTAAAGTGACGGATTTTTCGAACCGGCCGTTTTCGGTCGATAAAAAGGAAATCCTGGCCACCAACGGACGCATTCATGATGAAATGATTGCCTTGCTGAAATTCGAGGATGCTTAAATGATATATGATATGGATAACGAAGAACTTTTTAAAGACCGGCTGGATTGCATTGGTGAATTCAACAGTGAAGATGAAATCTGCCGGAAACACTGCGCACTCAGACTGCGCTGCGCTATCGAACACAACCAAAATGCCCGCCTGGAACTCATCGAAGATATAGTGACGTCCAACAGCACGTTTGTAAAAATCCAATAGTAATAAATTCGCCTTCATTTGCGGATGCAAATGAAGGCGAATTTATTACGCTATAAATTCCCCGATTCCAGTTTCTTACGCAAAAATTCAACGTGCTTGCGCACGGGGGCATCGTTCTTCAGCCCGCGCTCCACGGAGTTGATTGCGTGCAGGGCCGTAGCATGGTAGCGGTTGAAATTTTTTCCGATTGACTGCACTGGCTGGTCCGTATATTTGCGTGAAAGATAAATGGCGACCTGCCTGGGCTTGACGATCCTTTGTTTACGGGATCGGGACATGAGCTCTTTAACCGTGACCTTGTAGTATTTACACACGATTTTCTTGACCGTATCGATAGTGATGGTCTCTTTTTGCCGGGCGATGTTCTGCACGACACTTTCG
>JAFDAT010000099.1 GCA_019313725.1 Deltaproteobacteria bacterium | reverse complement strand
AAAGTGCGGCCGTGGAAGAGCTGGTCAGGGTATTGAAGCCGGGCCGGGCCATGGCGATCTCAGTCCCCAGGTATCTTCCCGAATGGATCTGCTGGGCGCTTTCCGACGAATACCACATGGCCAACCAGGGGCACATCCGCATATACCGGAAAAACAGACTCGTTTCACTTTTCAATAACTGCGGAATGCAGCTAACCGGCTCCCATTTTGCCCACAGCCTGCACGCGCCGTATTGGTGGCTGAAATGCCTGGTCGGCCCCACCCGGGAGGATTCCGCACCGGTCAACCTCTATCACCGCTTTCTCACCTGGGATATCATGCAGAAACCCAAACTGACCCGACTGCTGGATAGATTGTTCAATCCCTTGTTCGGCAAAAGCCTGGTGCTCTATTTCAAAAAACCCCAATAATAAATCAAACAGCCTTCGTAATGAAGGCTGTTTGATTTATTATTTTTTGCGTAGAATACCGAGGGTTTTTACCTGAGGGTCCGGAGCGTAGTCACCCGATTGCAGGGCCATCCGGTACACCTGGTAAGGTGCCTGGCCCCCTTCGGCGGGATTTTTGAAAATATCATGGATCAGCAGGTAGCCCCCCGGATGCACGTGCCGGGCCCAGGCATGGTAATCTGCGGTCACGGTTTCAAGCGCGTGACCGCCATCGATGAAAACCAGAGAAAGAGGCGTTGACCAGTTCCTGGAGACGGTTTCCGAACGGCTCACCACGGGAATGACGGTATCCTCGAGACCAGACGCCGCGAGGGTCTGCCGGAAAGTGCCCAGGGTGTCCACGGCAAACGCGTCGTAGTCGAACAGTGACGGGTCGAAGTACTCCTCGCCGGGCTGCTGCTCCTCCGAGCCGCGGTGGTGGTCGATGGAAAACAGCACACCGCCGGTCTTTCTGCAGGCAAGCCCCAGGTAAACCGAGGACTTGCCGCAATAACTGCCGATCTCGAGGCAGGGGCCTCTTGGGCTCGCCGCAAGGGCGATATCGTACAATGCCCGGCCCTCGGTTTCATCCAGGAAGCCTTTTACGCTGCTTACGATCTTCAAGATTTTATCGTCCATACGATCCAATACCCAACATTCAAAATCTGATAGATAATGATGAACGTCGAACATCGAACGTCCAACGTCCAACATCGAAGGAAACACAGCTAACCGAAAGGGATCGTCAACTACCGTTTTGATGATCTAAACGAGTATTTTAGTTCGCCCTTCCTAATCAGGCCTATAGCATTTTTTAGTTCATCATTCGATGTTGGACGTTCAATGTTCGATGTTCATTGTTTTGCCATTAAATGTCCTCATATCCCCTGACCAAAACCTCCCGGGGCTTGGCGCCGTCCGAGGGGCCCACGATGCCCTCACTTTCCATGGTTTCTACAATGCGGGCTGCCCGGTTGTAGCCGATTCTCAAGTGACGCTGGACCATTGATATGGATGCCTGTCCGCTCCGGGTGACCAGAGCCACCGCATCGTCATAGCGCTCGTCGAATTCAATCTCACCCTCTGCCGTCTTCTCCTCCTCGTGCACCGCTGTGACCGCTTCATCATATTCAGGGGTCCGTTGTGCACGTAAAAACTCGGTGATTCTGGTGACTTCCGTTTCTGATATGTAGGCCCCGTGAATGCGCTGAAGCTTGCCCGCCCCGGGCGGCATGAACAGCATGTCGCCATTACCCAGAAGGCTTTCAGCTCCATTGGCGTCGATAATGGTCCTGGAATCGGTTTTGGACGAGACCTGGAACGTCAGACGGGTGGGGAAGTTTGCCTTGATGATGCCGGTCAGAACATCCACCGAAGGCCGCTGGGTAGCGATAACCAGATGGATGCCGGCTGCCCGGGCCATCTGGGCCAGGCGCGTCAGAGCCACTTCCACATCCCGCGATGCAACCATCATCAGGTCGGCCAGTTCATCAATAATAATGACGATATAGGGCAGTTTTTTAGGTGCCGCCTGCCCTTTTTCAGGTTTCACCTTTTCCACTTTTTTATTGTACTGCGCAATGTTGCGGGTCTTCATTTCCGACAACAATTCGTAGCGGTTTTCCATCTCCTTGACGGCCCAGTACAGCGCGTTGGTGGCCTTTTTGGCCTGGGTCACCACCGGCGTAATCAGATGGGGGATGCCATCGTACATGGAAAGTTCGATACGTTTCGGGTCGACCATGATCATCTTCACCTGGTCCGGTGTGGCCTTATAAAGAAAACTGCTGATCATGGTGTTCAGGGCGACGCTTTTTCCAGCTCCGGTTGCACCGGCAATCAGCAGGTGGGGCATCTTGTCCATGGTGCTGATAACCGGTTCGCCCACAATGTCTTTGCCCAGACAAAGCGTCAGCGGTGATTTCGACTTCTGAAAAGCATCCGCGGTGACAATCTCCTTGAAGCGGACCGTCTCCCTTTCGGCATTGGGAATTTCGATCCCGATGACGGCTTTTCCCGGTATGGGTGCCACGATCCTGATGCTTGTCGCCCGCAACGTCAACGAAAGATCATCAGCCAGGTTGACAATTTTATTGATTTTCACCCCGGGTGCGGGTTCATACTCGAATGTCGTAATCACGGGACCCGGCGTCACCGTGACCACCTTGCCGCTCACACCGAAGTCGTTCAGTTTTTTCTCCAGGAGCTGCGACTGCATCTGCAGGTTTTTCCTGTCCGCCACCACGATTCCCTCTTCGAAATCATCCAGCAGATTGATGGAGGGAAGTTTGAAGCCCGAACTGTCCTGCATGAACTCGAACACTTCCTGCTTCGGCGCCGGCACTTTTTTGATAGGCTTCGGATTGACGGCTTTGATGGTAATCGCCTGCGGCGGGCGTACCTTTTTAGCCTTGATGGCCCGGTGCCGCTTGCGATTCTTCTCCCTGCGTTCCTTGTACTTGATCAAAAAGGTTTTCAACTTTTCTCCGAACCGGGTCCCTGTCCCCAGGGAACGTTTGTAAAAACGGACCAGGGAAAAACCGGTTGTCAGAATAAAGCCGATCAACCACAAAAGCAGCAGGATGATAACACCGCCTGAAGTGTTGGTATATTTTTCCAGAAATGATTTCAGCGGGATCCCGACAATCCCCCCGGATGAAAAACGGCTGCCGAATATAGCCAGATGGTTGCTGTAAAAAGCAATCAGGCTCCCTGTCGTGATGATCAGAAGAACGCCGCCGGCGATTCTCTGGAGGATTACGGCCTCGGGATTCTTCCCAAAAAATTGTACACTCAACAGTAAAAGGAGTATCGGCAGCCAGAATGCACCGATGCCGAACAGTGCGATCAGGGCTCCGCCCACATGCGCACCGAAAGTCCCGAAGATATTGTGGATATCTCCCGTGGCCCTGGCATTGTTGATGGACGGATCCTCCGGGCTGTAGGACAGCAGGCTGATCAGGGTAAATATGACCAGAAAAAAAAGAATAATGCCGATGATTTCTTTTCTCATAAAAATAAATTTTTACAGTGGTTTGATGGTTTTATTCACTTAACCGTAATTTCCTGTGTGTCTCTTCGTTGCATCATGCCATAAAATTTATTTTTTGTGCCTGAATTTTGCACGGTTATACTTCCAGCAGAAAGGGAAGTATCACCGGCCGGCGCCCGATGGTGTAGAAAAAGTATTGCCGAAGAGCCGTCTGAACTTTCTGGCGGATCTTGACCACCCGGTTTTTAGTTTCCGGGGGCAGGTCCTCCACCACCTCCAGGATGACACACTCGGCATCTCTCAACAGATGCCCGGTTTCGGTTTCGAAAACAAACCCCCGGGATACGATTTCGGGGCCATACACGATGATTCCGGTCTCCTCGTCAAAGGCCATGTTGACCACCACCAGACCGTCCTCTGACAGAACCCGCCTTTCTTTCAACACGCTCCGCCCCACATCGCCAATACCCTTGCCGTCAACCAGCAGCCTGCCGGTTTTAACCTCCGACTGAAGGGTGGCCGACGTTTTATCGAAACGGATGATCTGGCCATTCTGCGCGACAATGACATTTTCCCGGGGAATGCCCACCTTCCGGGCCAGCCGCCCGTGAAGCGTGAGGTGTCTGAACTCACCGTGAATCGGAATGAAATACCTGGGCTTGGTGAGGTTTATCATCAGTTTCAACTCTTCCTGAAACGCATGCCCGGAAACATGTATGGCGGAAATTTTTTCGTAGATAACATCGGCACCCCGCCGGTACAGATTGTTGATGATGTTGGCAATGGCCTTTTCATTGCCGGGAATGAATTTCGAAGAAAGAATGACCGTGTCATCTTTTTTTATCTTTATCTGCTTGTGGCTCCCGGTTGCCATGCGCGCCAGGGCGGACATGGGCTCCCCCTGGCTTCCGGTCATGACCATGACGATTTCATCGTCCTGGTATTCATCCAGCGAACCGACATCGATCTCCATTTCCGCCTTGATCCTGAGATAGCCCAGCTTTTTGGCGATCCTGACGCTCAGCTCTATGCTGCGGCCGTTGAAAACGACTTTGCGCTGCTGTTGCTCGGCGATATCGACGATTTTCTGGATACGGGTGATGTTGGATGCAAAAAGAGCCACGAGAATCCGTCCTTTCCGTCCGGATGTCACCGCTGAAAGTGTCGCTCCGATCTCATCACTCGAAATCGTGTAGCCCTCCTTTTCCACATTGGTTGAATCGGACAGCAGGGCCAGAACCCCGGCTTCGCCGCACCTGGCAAAGCCGTTGACATCGGTCATCATCTCATTTGCCGATGTGTGGTCAATTTTGAAATCACCGGTATGGATGATCAGACCGACCGGCGTGTTGATGGCCAGCCCGACACCGTCGACAACACTGTGGCATACCCTGATGAATTCCAGCTCGAACGGTCCGATTCTCAACCGGTCCCGCGGGGAGATCTGGTGAAGCACCGACGATTCGAGCAGTTCATGCTCCTCCAGCTTATGGCGCACGAGCTCCAGCGTAAATGCCGTTGAATAAACCGGGACATTGATCTCTTTCAAGAGAAAAGGCAGGCCGCCGATGTGGTCCTCATGACCGTGGGTCAGGATGATCGCCGCCACCCGGGAGCTATTTTTCCGGATATAGGTCATATCCGGAATGACATAGTCGACCCCCAGCATGTAGTCTTCCGGAAACATCAAACCGGCATCCACGATAAATATGGTATCGCCGTATTCGTAAACCATCATGTTGAGGCCGATTTCGCCCAGGCCGCCGAGGGGTATTATTTTTAAAGTCATATCGAGTCTTCTTTTACGCGATCAAATGCCGTGCAGATAATGGTTCTCACTTCCTTGATAAGCAGGTCTTTCGTCTCGCGCGTATACGCGGACGTCTCAACCGGCGGCAATATTTCCATGTGTACATCCCGGGGCCTCATGAGCACACTGCCCTTGGGCATGATGGTCCGGGTCCCGTAAATAATGATGGGGACGATGGGGACCCCGGCGTCGACGGTCAGAACGAATCCCCCCTTTTTAAATGTGCCGATTTCACCGTCACGACTGCGGGTTCCTTCCGGAAAAATCAATACCGACGCACCGTCCCGAATTCTCAGTACAGCATCGCCGAGACTCTTGAAAGCGGATTTACGATTGGAACGATCGATGCTGATATAGCCGCATCCCCGCATGCCCCTGCCGAAAATGGGAATCCTGAACAGCTCCACCTTGGCTAACCACCTGAACTGTACCGGCAGTCTGCCCAGAAGAACGGGAATGTCGAAATTGCTCTGATGGTTGGGCATGAGGATGCAGGGCGTATTCTGCGGCAGATTTTCGATCCCCTTCAGATTTACCTTCACCCGGGCTACCCACAGAATCGATCCGGCCCATGCCCTGGCGACCAGGTGCGGTCCGTCACCTTTTTTGCTGAAAAATGCGGTAACGATGGTGGTACACCCCAGAACAATGGTAGCCACAATAACCCAGACGATGACGATGGTCGTATATACCAGGTTTCGTATCATCAGCTTCAGGTATAGATCTCCAATTTCTCAAACATGGCATCCACCACGCTGATCACCCAGTTCCGTTGGGATTCCGTTGCATAGCCGATGCAATCGCACCTGATACGATTCCGGGTTCGAACCAGCAATTCACAGGTCAAACGGTCCGGTTCGAGGTCAAGTGCAAAAACATAGGGCTGGCAAGTTACATGGGCGCACTGAACATCATTCAGCAAATTTCCAGCGATGGGAACCCAGTAAATGCCGCCCATTTCCGAAGGTCCGAACGCCTCATCCAAGTAGGTCTTTATTTTTTCATGATCAGGTGCTCTAATCTCATCGACAACATACTGTTTCATAAATTTTTAAAGTATCATAGTTTCCGTTCAAACGCAACATATATGTTGTGGTAAAGCCACAGACAACAACAGGTGGGGGTCATGTCCCTGAAATAATATTGTTGTGGTTTTTATCGT
Organism: Deltaproteobacteria bacterium; assembly: GCA_019313725.1. Taxonomy (GTDB): domain Bacteria; phylum Desulfobacterota; class Desulfobacteria; order Desulfobacterales; family B30-G6; genus JAJDNW01. The sequence goes on along the minus strand of JAFDAT010000099.1, from coordinate 3,480 downwards.
TTTATCATATAGCGATTGTCATAGATGAAGAACAAGCCCCAAAAACAGTTCAACCTGATGGACCACATGGCCCTTTTCGGGGTCGGCCTGGCAGTGCTCTACTGGGTGCTGGAGGCCTTGGTTCACGTCATGCTGGCCGACGGCGTATCTTTTTGGCAGCGTTTGTACGGCCCGGAGTTCAACGACCTTTTCATTCGACTGCTGGTGCTGAGTTTTTTTGCCATTTTCGGATCCCACGCACAGTACACCATCAACCAGCGCAAGGCCGCTGAAGCCGCCATGCGGGAAAGCGAAGCCAAGTACCGCACTATCATCGAGAGCATCGAAGACGGTTATTATGAAGTAGATGCCGACGGCTTGCTTACCTTCGGCAACGAATCCCTCAGCACCATCATCGGGCACCCTAAAACCGACATGATCGGCCAGCCGATCCAATCGTTTCTGGAAAAGGAAACGGCCGCTAAAGTCATTGAAAAGTTTATCGCCCTGGCCCATGACCCATCGCTTTCCAATGAGCTGGAATGGTCAACTGCTGCCGGTGACGGCTCCCGGCGTTTTTTCGAAACCGCCATTTCCCTTATCAACGGTCCCCAGGAACAGCCGGCAGGTTTCAGGGGGCTGCTGCGGGATGTCACCAAGAGAAAGCGAGCCGAGGCACTCTATCAGGAAAAACTGACTGCCGAAGCCGCCAGTCGATCGAAAAGTGAATTCCTGGCCAATATGAGCCATGAAATCCGCACCCCGCTGAACTCGATTATCGGCTTGATTGATCTGATGCTGGAAACCGATCTCAAGCCTGAACAACGCGAAGACCTGGATGTCGTTATTGCAGCCGCCTACTCACTCCTATCGCTGATCAACGATATCCTGGACTTCTCCAAAATAGAAGCCGGGAAGTTGGAGCTGGAAGAGATTCCCTTTAATCTGCGAGACTTTCTGGGAGAATCCCTCAGAATCGTTGCGGCCAAAGCGCATGAAAAAGAACTCGAGCTCGCCTACCGGGTGGCCGGGGATGTCCCGGAAACAGTTGTGGGCGACCCCGCGAGGCTGCGTCAGGTAATTCTGAACCTTGTCGGTAACGCCATTAAGTTCACCGAGGTTGGCGAGATCATCCTCTCCGTAGAACCTGAAGAGATTGACGGCGAAAACTATGATCTCCTCACTTCCGTCACGGATACGGGCATCGGCATACCGCCTGAAAAGCATGAGAGTATTTTCGGCGCCTTCGCCCAGGCAGACGGCAGTACGACACGACGTTTCGGCGGCACCGGCCTCGGCCTGGCTGTTTCAAGTCAGCTGGTCGGGCTGATGGGGGGACGCCTATGGGTTGAAAGCCCCGTGGCAACCCCCCGGGCAGATCGCCTCAACACCGATTTCCCGGGGAGTTCCTTCCGTTTCAGGTCCCGCTTTCACGCACCTAAAAAATCCGGACTGGAAGCGGAACCCCTGCAAAAGGATATCGACCTGAGCACGCTGAAAACCCTTGTTGTGGATGACAATAAAAGCAACCTGGGCATATTGATGGAGATGCTCACAGGATGGCAGATGCATTCCGAGGGAACGACCTCCATGGCACAGGCCCAGAAATTACTCACGCAGACCACGGTCTCCGGCAACCCGTTCGATCTCATCCTCGTGGATTCCGACATGCCTGTGGCTGACGGTTTTTCACTGGTGAGATGGATAAAAACACAGCCGGAGATGACCAGCAAGATCCTGATGATGCTGACGTCTCTCAGGAACAGGAGCCAGGTGGACCTCAATGATCTCAACGTAAAAGCGATCATCACCAAGCCGGTACGGCCATCTGATCTGCTCGACGCCATCATCGGCGCCGTCGATGCGGACAACGATATCGGGAAAACTCCCGAGGCTGCGCCCCATCCGACAGCCACGATCAAGCCCGGAGCGTTGAACATTCTGGTTGCCGAGGATACCCTTTTCAACCAGAAATTCATCCGCCGCCTTCTGGACCGCTGGGGACACAAGGCCACAATCGTCGAAAACGGGCGAGAAGCCTGTTCCGCCGTTTCCGAAAGCCATTTCGACATCGTGCTTATGGATGTACAGATGCCTGAAATGGACGGGTTTGAAGCCACCGAAAAAATTAGGGAAATGGAAAATGAAACCCAGACGCACGTGCCCATTATCGCCATGACCGCCCACGCCATGAAAGGCGACCGGGAACGCTGTATCGAAGCAGGTATGGACGATTACGTTCCCAAACCGATTTCATCCGAAACGCTATTAAACACCATCAATGCACTTGTGGCGCAATACCCGGGGGGTGATGCACCGGAGGTTGAAAGCCGAGATGGTCTGGCGCTATTCGACCGGGAAGCGCTGTTGAAGGCATTTGACAATGACTGGAATTTTTTTATGGAAGTCGTCGATATGTTTGTGGCCGATTACCCGCAGATGATGATGGATATCCGAAAGGCCATCTCCAATGAAGACCCGTCCGTGCTTGAGAGAACGGCCCATGCATTGAAAGGCATGCTGGGAAACTTTCAAGTGGATGCCTCCGTTCAGAAAGCGTTTACGCTGGAAAGGTTGGGCCGCGATGGCAGCCTTGAAAATGCGGAAGAAATTTTCGACGCTCTTACTGATGAGCTTGCCAGGCTGGAAGAGATGTTTGTGGATATGTCTCAGGAGAAAATAATTTGAATATACTCATCGCTGAAGATGAAACCATCACCCTCCGCAGGCTGCAGCATTTCCTGGAAAAATGGGATCATCACGTCATTACGGCCAACAACGGATTGGAGGCACTGGAGAAATTTTTTTCCCAGGATGTCGACCTGGTTATCACCGACTGGATGATGCCGGAACTGGACGGCATGGAACTGGTCCGGCGTATTCGCAACCGCGGGAGGGAAAAACCGTACGTCTACACGATCCTTTTGACATCACGCGGGGAAAAGGAAGATGTCATAAAAGGGCTGTCCGAAGTCGGCGTTGATGATTATGTTGTCAAACCCTTTGACCCCGATGAACTTAAAGCGCGCTTGTCTGTCGGAGAACGCACGGTCAAGTTGGAAAGAACCCTGAGGGAATACGGAAAAGGGCTGGAAAAGATCGTACGCATGCAGACCCGCCTCATTCGCAAGACTCAGGAAGAAACCATTATCCGGTTGCTTACCGCCCTGGAATCCAGAGATGAGGAGACCGGTGGGCATGTGAGACGAATCGGCCTCTTCAGCGCATATTTGGCAGGTGCCGCCGGATGGACACCGGAACAGGTTGAAGACATTCGTCTGGCGGCACCCATGCACGACATTGGAAAGATTGGCGTACCGGATGCTATTCTGCAAAAGGAAGGCCCCCTCACCACCGATGAATTCGAAGTCATAAAATCACATACGGTTATCGGGGGGCAGATCCTTGGAGATTCAGAATTCCCCATGCTGCAGATGGCCCATGAAATCGCCCTGTTTCATCATGAGCGCTGGGAAGGTCGGGGCTACCCTGAAAACCTCA
>JAFDAT010000098.1 GCA_019313725.1 Deltaproteobacteria bacterium | reverse complement strand
ATTTCGTGTATAGATTGTTATGGTTTTTAGACCAGTTTCCCATACTTCGGGCAGTTTTCCCGAAATGATCAGGCGATCGTAAAGCTCGGTTGCTTTCTGGACGGCTTGAAGGGCGGTGAAGGCTACGTCATCGTGAGATTTTCCGCCGTGTCCGTGAGCGGGCATAACAACGATATGAGAAAATCCTAACACCATAAAGAGAATAAGGACTGGTAAACCCATCATGTTGCTGATCTTAACGTGGTTCATGATTATCTCCTGTGGTTTTCGCTATAATGACTGATATATATCTGTATTTTCCGGCTCAATAATTATGCCATATTGTAGTATGGCACAAAATAATTAGGTCATTTGAATAGTCAATGCTGCTATCGGGCCTTCATGTAGGATAGGCGATCAATGCCCCATCCTGAGCAGCATCACCCAACAAAAGGCTATCGTATAAATATTATACTCATTTTGAATTCAAGCTGTCCAAGAGGGTAATTATTATACGATCAGAAATACGGTACAATTGCATCTCTCTCAAAGGTCGGACGGTTGAATGATTTAAATTATAAACAATAACAAAGAGATGAAACTAATATGCACATATAATTTTATGCATGGCACGCAGCTTGCTCTATATCCCTGCAGATGTATGAGCGTGCAACACTTAAACCAATCAATCAAAGGAGGAATTTAGGCATGCGTACTTTAAGAAATGTTATTCTCACAATAGCTGCTGTCGCAGTGATAGGAATCGGAATCAATGCGTTTGCACACGGCGGCATGGGCTGGGGCGGTGGCTGGGGCCACCATCAAGGCGGTATGCACTATCAAGGTGACTACGGGCCACGGTACAATGAAGAATTGAACAGTGAAGAATACAAACAATTTGAACAGAAGAGAGAGGCGTTTTTCAATGAAACCCAGGAATTAAGGGCTGACCTTTATGAAAAAGAGCGTGAACTGCAAAACGAATTGGCCAAAGACAATCCGGATGCAACTAAGGCTTCCAGCTTACAAAAGCAAATTTCCGAACTTCAGTCACAATTTGACCAGAAGCGCATCGACTATATGGTCGAAATGAGGAAGCTGAATCCGCAGGCTGGCCGCGGCTTTATGGCTGGCGGATCTATGATGGGATATGGATCTTCCAGAGGTGGTAACTGCTGGTAAGAAACCAAACTATAAATTGGTAATGTTTTACCGATGGGGTGGCCGTTCAGGCTGCCCCTTTCATTTCTATAGCATCACATTGTGTATTACCGAGGGAGGTTTAGATGACAAAGCCAACAGCGAATATATCGGTTGAGGTGGGAAGCAACAGACGGGAGTTTCTGAAACTGACTGGTTATGGAACGTTGGGCTTGATGGCCGGTGGGGTTCTTCCTTTTTTAACCCCATCGGCGGCAGGCCAAAACCAAAACACGATTTCGGGGACAGGTTTCGATCCAGACCTGGATATTTCGCTGGTATCCCAACCAGATGAGGTTGCCATATTTCCAGGGGAGTCCACGCGTGTATGGCGATATCGAGCTATGGTAATTAAGGGCGATCCGAGCCGAATCATTGAAATCCCAAGAAGCTATCTTGGTCCGATTATCAAAGTGTTCCAGGGAGAGAAAATACGGATTCGTTTTACAAACACAATTCCAGAAGAATCCATTATTCATTGGCATGGCCTGCATGTTCCGGCAATCATGGACGGACATCCACGCTATGTCGTTCCGCAAGGTAAGTCTTTCCTCTATGAGTTTGAGGTCAACAACAGAGCAGGTACCTATTGGTATCACCCACACCCCCACGGACGTACCGCGCCGCAAGTTTATGGCGGCCTGGCAGGCCTGTTACTTGTTCATGATAACGAAGAACAAGCTGTTGGGCTACCTGATGGTGAATATGACGTTCCCCTGGTGATTCAGGATCGAGCGTTTGATCGTGACAACCAGCTATTATACACTTCTGGGAACATGATGGAGCAGATGATTGGTTTCCTTGGAGACTTGATTTTGATCAATGGGAAGCCCAATTTTACCCTGCCGGTATCAACAACTGCCTATCGTTTTCGGCTGTTGAATGGTTCCAACTCCCGCATTTATAAACTGGCATGGCAGGACGGTCGACCACTCAGCATAATCGGCACAGATGGTGGACTTCTTGAAAAACCGGTCAATCGTCAATATGTGTTTTTGGCGCCAGGGGAAAGAATGGAACTTTGGGCTGATTTCAGCGATAATCCGGTTGGTCACCAAACCGGCTTCATCAGTCTGCCGTTTGACGGCGGTGGAATGGGGAGCGGCATGATGATGAATAAAAGAACCAGCTCAAATCAAAATCTGCCAATGGGAACACGCTATTCTTTATTCAGGATTAAAGTTACAAAAAAAAAAGAAAAAAAAGCATCTTTGCCCCAGGTGCTTTCTGAAATTCCCAAAATCCAGTGGAATGAAATCGACAACGTTAATCGGCCCAAACAATTTAATCTCAATATGGGTCATATGCGATGGACAATCAATGGTCGCACGTTTCAAATGGAAGACGTTGCTGAGGACGAGATCGTTCAAATAGGATCGAAAGAAATTTGGGAATTCAACAACACTGGCGGTGGAATGATGCGAATGATGAACATACCGCATCCCATCCACCTTCACGGGAAACAGTTCAGAGTCCTTGAACGAAACGGTGTTAGACACCAAGGTTATGTGGATGAAGGATGGAAGGACACGGTGCTACTGATGCCGGGTGAGCGCATAAAAATTCTGGCTGACTTCGAAGATTACCCGGGTCTATTCTTGTACCATTGTCACAACTTAGAGCATGAGGATATGGGAATGATGCGTAATTATTTTGTAAGAGAAACAAACACAGGTATCTAAAATGAGGCTATTTAAGCGAAATCAGAAAGATCACTGGGAACGTGTCTATCAAAAATACGCATCTACTGAGGTCGGCTGGTACCAAGCTTACCCTGAAAGATCTCTGAAACTTATAAATAATACGGGTGTCGGTATTGACAGCAGGATTATCGATATTGGTGGTGGAACTTCAAAGCTTTCCGAACACCTTCTTCATAAGGGGTATAAAGAATTGGCAGTCTTGGATATTTCTAAGAACTCAATCGAAAAAGCGAGATCACAAATTGGTGAACAATCCAGCAAAATCAATTGGATTGAGGCAGATGTCACAACGTATAGATTTAGGAAGCAATATGACGTCTGGCATGATCGGGCTGTATTTCATTTTTTAACAAAAGGCGAGGACAGAAAAAGATATGTTAACTCATTTAACCAGGCTGTAAAACTAAATGGCAATCTAATTATTGCAACATTTAGTCTGGATGCTCCGTCAAAATGCAGTGGGCTTCCTGTTGTAAGGTACAGCCCAGGGACCTTGCAGGATGAGCTGGGAGATAATTTAAATTTAGTAGAAACTTTGGTAGAAGACCATATGACCCCCTCACGCGTAAAACAAAATTTCATCTTTTGCCGATTCGTTAAATTCCAATAAATCAATAAGCCTGAATTTTCCCATAAATCTGTCCTGCTGACATTACCGATCACCATCTTTAAGCATATTATATTGGGGTCAAATCTACGATTGACCTTTATTGTCATCACTGTTATATTTGAGGCATGTCACGTCCATTAAGAATTGACTATCCGAATGCTTGGCACCATGTGATGAACCGTGCCCGAAGGGGAGAAGACCTTTTTGTGGATAAAGCGGATTATCAGCAATTTATCGATTTGCTCCAAGAAACAGCAGATCTGTTCAATGTAAACGTGGCCGCATTTTGTCTGATGCCAACCCATTACCATCTGATGGTACAAACCCCGGACACGAATTTGTCTCGCTGCATGCGACATGTCAACGGCGTTTATACCCAAAGATACAATGTTCGCCATGGTTGCGACGGAACTTTGTTTCGCGGACGCTACAAATCGATTCTCGTAGATGCGGACAGCTATCTGTTACAGTTGGTTCGCTACATCCACCAAAATCCTTTAAAAGCAGGGCTGGTGAACCATTTGGATCAATATGTCTGGTCCAGTCATAAAGGCTATCTTTCAAAAGCCAAGAAATGGAACTGGCTTTACAAGGATTTTGTATTGCAGATGCTAACAGTGCAAACAAATACCCAAATCCGTATCTATAAGCAGTTTATGGCACAAGAGCATGATGAAGATCTTGTCCGGATCCTTAATCGTAAAAACCCGCCGTCGATGCTTGGTAGCGAAAAGTTTATTGCTTGGATCAAAGATCGATTTTTCAAAAAGAAAAAAGATAAGGAAGTTCCAGCGTCAAGAGAACTTGCACCGGAATTGAATACAATTATATCGGAAGTGATCCGGTATTATAAGATAAGGCCATCCACGTTAAGGGATGTTCGCCGTGGAATTGAAAACGAGCCGCGCGATGTGGCCATGTATTTGATTCGATCCTTGCGTTCAGAGCCGCTGATGAGAGTTGGTGCCGGTTTTGGGTTGAATCGGTACAGTTCGGTCAGCAGTGTGGTTATGCGCGTAAAAGCAAAGTTGCAAGAGGATAGAAAATTTAAAAACCGCCTTAAATGTATTGAAAACAACATTCTTAAAGGGCAAACGTAGATTTGACCCCAAATCCTACGAAACAAGTATCTAAAAAATGGATGTGGCTGAAAAGCGGTGACTACATCTTGTCCGGCGATCTCTCCCGATTGAAGAGTAACAGAAAATAGGATTTTTACGTATTATCAAATGGTTGCCAAATAATGATAAATCTTAAATTGGCTGATACTGCTGGTGGGCGTTGATTTGAAATCGAATTTTAAGCGGGTCAATCAAGCGATGGCTTTTGCAATGCTTGCTTTTTTCGCTCCCATGGCTAAAAGTGATTTGACGAGCAGGTCCAATGATACGCTCGGATCTCCTTTTTCCATTTTGGCAACTCTGGACTGACTTGATTTCAAGATTTTAGCTAATTGTACCTGTGTCAACTTGCTACTTTTTCGTCTTTTCGCCAATGCTTCAGAGAGTGCAAGCTTTAATTCGATGTACTCTGATTCTTCCGTAGTCAGATCCAGAAACTGTTCTACGGTGCCGACTTTGTAGCCTTTGGATTCCAGTCGTTTCTTTTTTCTTTTGTCCATTTTATTTTTTCCATCCTTTGATATCTTTTTCATAAGTTTTGATTCTTTGTTTGCAGACATCGATGGTTGATTTAGATGTTTTGCTGGTCTTTTTCTCGAAAATATCCAAAATCAGGATCATATCAGTATAGATTCGATAAATTATACGCCACGATAAGTTTTCATCGTTTATTCTCAGTTCATGACAGTTTGGACCAATAGATGGCATCGGCCGCGATTGTGGTAAAGAAAGCTTTGTGCCTTTTTGAATTTGCCGTAGCAAATACCCCGCTTCTATTCTAGCGTTGGAAGAAAATGACGGAGTAGCAACTTCTCCATGTAGCCAGACTATCGGTTTGTCATGTGGACTCATTGGCTATAAATATGTCAAAACTGATATATTGTCAACCCAGTTCAATAAAAATTATGAATTTTTTTCCTTTTGATTAACGAAACGAACCTTTGAACATTTGATATGGCCGGAACTAATGATTTCATCATCGCTGGCGATTGGTTCTAACAGAAGATTATGTCACAACATAATATTAACGTGATTACAGTGAGTTGACATAATCAGTGTGAAATCTAAATATCGCTACACCGGGCAATATGCGATGACTGGATTCGTAAATCTGAAAGCCGGCATGCCGACATACCTCCGGAAGTTCCTACATCAGAAAGTTTATTTTAAAGTTGACAGTTGTAACCTTAGAGGTTACAATTGTCTATATGATAAAGACTTTCAAGCATAAAGGTTTAGAAAACTTTTTTTATACAGGCAGTAAGAAGGGTATTCGGCCGGATCATGCCAAAAGACTTGAACGAATTCTTGATCGACTTAATGCGGCAACGGAAATAAAAGATATGAATTACCCAGGGTCTTTTCTTCACCAACTGAGTGGTGATAAAAAGGGCCTTCATTCAGTTAAAGTATACGGCAATTGGCGGTTATTTTTTAAGTTTATTGATGGTGACGCCTATATTGTCGATTATGATGACTATCATTAGGAGACAGAATAATGCGAAAAATGATAAGACGTCCTACTCATCCGGGCAATATACTAAAAGAAGACTACTTATTACCGTTATCCGCCACTATCAAAGATATGGCAGAAACTCTCGGAGTTTCACGAAAAACCCTTTCTAAAATAATCAATGAAAGAGGGTCTATAACACCCGATATGGCTTTACGCTTGTCCCGCGCTTTCGACACCACTCCAGCGTTTTGGCTCAATTTGCAGAGAAATTATGATTTATGGCAGGCAGAAACACATTCAAAGGAATGGATGAAAGTAAAACCAATTCCTCAGCGGGTCCTTCATTCGAAAGAGTTGCAAAATAATGGAGAAGTTGTTTAACCGAAAAATAATCATGTTGAAAAAATTGAGATTATATCAAACTTGGAAATTTCTTCCGATTAGCGCCGAGCAGTATAAAACATCAAAATTACAGCCCTTCCAGGAATGATTCAGTTGTGATGAATAAGAAATGGTTAGGCTTTTGTAGATTATGCAACGTTAGACATGGTCTTTTGTGGTGCCGGAGCTCCCCTTAAAAGCCCTTCGGTTGATAGGTCCTCATCAATTTCTGGCCAGTGAATCCCGAAACCACCGCCTGCAAGCTTCCAGTTTTGGCGCTGTTCGTCTGTGACCACAGTCGAGTCACGGTTGGATGAGGTCACAGTGCTATGATGCCATCCTCGAATCAAGTAAGCCTTTCCAGACCGTTGGCCCGGGCTTTTCAGGGCAACAACGGTGTGGATGGTGGATTCGGCCCGGGCCCGCTGGAAGCTTTTTTTGACCATGAGGATGGGGACCGGTATGTATATATACGAACGAGGGGAATTTCAAACAATTATTGGCGGATTTGACCGCTATTAAAGCGTTACGGGACTGCGGCTTGAAAAAACGAGGCAGGTGATGTAATAATTCCCGCATGGAAAGGATGGATTATTTCATACGGCGCTTTCTGCTTATCATTCCGACGTTTCTTGGCATTACACTGCTTTGCTTCACCATCATTCAATTTGTTCCCGGAGGACCCGTGGAGCAGGCCATCATGCAGATGCGCAGCATAGGGGTTTCCGAATCCGGACGGGGAACCGGTACGGCGGGAACGATATCCACTGAACAGCGCAAGGCCATCGAGGTTCATTTCGGATTTGACAAGCCTTTCTACCAGCGGTACTGGCGTTGGCTGGTGACCGACCGGCTCGGCATGCGGATGGAGTCTTACCGTTTTCCCAACAAGACATCCTGGCAGCTGATTCGTGAAAGGTTCAGGATATCGCTGATCTTCGGCCTTACCGGGTTCATACTTTCCTACCTGGTATGCATCCCGCTGGGCATCATAAAAGCCCTGCGGCATGACCGGGCATTCGACATCGTTTCCAGTGTTGTGGTCTTTGTGGGCTATGCCATCCCGCCCTTTGCCTTCGGCATGGTTCTGAAAATGCTGTTTTCCGGCACCGTGGATGGGTTGTGGGATCTGTTTCCGCTGTCCGGTTTTACCTCGGATTATTACGGGCAGCTCAGCCTGTTTGGAAAGGCAAAAGACATCGTTCACCACATGTTTCTGCCGGTGCTTTGCTACGTCGTCGGCAATTTTGCCGTGCTGACCCTGCTCATGAAAAATTCACTGCTCGAGCAAATCAGCCAGGATTATATCCGCACGGTCCTGGCCAAAGGCGGCAGTTTTCAACGGGCTATATGGTGGCATGCCCTGCGCAATTCCCTGATTCCCATCGCCACAGGGTTCGGTTCCATTCTGACCGTCATGTTTGCCGGGTCGGTCATTATCGAGCAGGTGTTCGAAATCCCCGGCATGGGCCGTTTAAGCCTTGAGGCCATTGTCGGCCGGGACTATCCCGTTTTCATGGGCATCCTTTCGCTGACCGCACTGCTGGGACTGGTCGGTAATATCCTGTCCGATTTTTTGTATGTTCTTATAGATCCCCGGATCAGTTTTCAAAAGGAATAGTTTTCAAAAGGATCGGTTTTCAAAAAAGAATAGTTTTCAAGGCGTAATATATTCAGGAAGCATGAAATTGCCTTTTAAAAATCCCATGGCGCGCAAGCGTTTCATCCGTTTCAAGGCCCTGCGGCGGGCCTATATTTCTTTCTGGATCCTCGTTATCCTTTATGGCCTGAGCCTTTGTGCTGAAATTATCTGTAACAGTTCACCGTTGTACATCCGATTTCAGGGCAGGTCGTATTTCCCGGTTTTCCAATTCTATCCCGAAGACGAATTCACCGGAAGCGGCCGCCAGACACGACCGGACTATCACCGGATCAACGGTTCTGAACAGTTTGCCGACCACAGGGAAAACTACATGATTTTTACCCCCTTTCCCTATGGCCCTTACAAGAGCGTCGACCCGGCCACAATCGACGTGTCGGAAGTCATTAACCTGGTCTTTGTGCCCATGCCCCGGGTAGGGACTGCCAATATCATGCCGGATTTTACCGTTAAAAGGGCTGTGCGGCTGGAGGCTTTTTCCGCAATGCCGGATAAGGATGTCAGAAACCGTCGATTGACCGATTTCTTTGAGATTCCGCCGGACATTCGGGAAGCTGTCACGGCGAGGTTTTCCAACCGGCCTTCCCCGGCGATAACCCGAAAAATAGAAAACAGGGATCACGGGTCGATTACCATCTCACTTTCCACCTACCATCAACGGGGGGGCGTTCCGGATTCGGTCCGCCTCACATTCAGATTTCCCGAAGAAATATCGGGGGCTGACGCGGGGAAACCATACCGGGCAAGGTTCAGTCGCAGCCTGGACCGCATGCCGGTGTCCGGGCAGAAAGTGCGGGATCTGTGGCTTGAACTTTCAGAAGGCAGACGGCAGGAAATGCTGCAGCTTGTGGAGAACCGCTATTTCGGGCCGGTTGATGATCTCAGGCTGACCGTCGGGACCCGGAGCTATACCGTTGAATTCCAAAAACAGGATGTACGTTTTCCTTTTCCGCCGGTCAAAGAGCACCCGCTGGGCATCGACCGGGCAGGGCGGGACGTCATGGCCAGGGTTCTGTACGGCATGCGAACATCCATGACCTTTGGACTGCTGCTGGTTGTTGGATCCATGGGGCTGGGCATCGCCGCCGGGGCACTGCAGGGCTACTATGGCGGGCTGGTCGACATCTCCGGCCAGCGTTTCATAGAAATTTGGAGCGCGCTTCCGTTCCTGTACATCATGATTCTGATGGGATCGATCTACGGTAGAAGTTTCATGCTCCTGCTTGTCTGTTACGGGCTGTTCAACTGGATCGGCATTTCGTATTACATTCGGGGGGAATTTTTAAGACTGCGCGGCCAGCCTTTTGTGGAAGCGGCCAGGTGCATGGGTGTGCCGCCGTTGAAAATCATCTTCAAGCATATTCTGCCCAACGGGATGATCCCGGTGATCACTTTTTTTCCCTTCTCCCTGGTAGGGGCCATCGGTTCCCTGGCGGCGCTGGATTATCTCGGGTTCGGGCTGCCGCCGCCGACACCCAGCTGGGGAGAGCTCCTATTTCAGGCCCAGCAGTACCGCTGGGCCTGGTGGTTGATTCTCTATCCCTCGCTCGCCCTTTTCCTGGTCATGCTTCTGGGGGTTTTTGTGGGCGAGGGCGTCAGAAATGCGTACGACCCCAAACAATTTACCAGACTCGAGTGACCCAGGGCCGGAGGACGGAGCGCCAGAGCCACAGAGGACAGAGGACGGAAAACGGAAGTAAGGAGTCAGTGACCAAAAAATTAGACAAGATTAACAGGATTTTCAGGATTATAATACAAAAAGAGT
>JAFDAT010000097.1:9911-29327 GCA_019313725.1 Deltaproteobacteria bacterium | reverse complement strand
GGTTCCTCGAATGTCGGTGGATCCACTTCTACATAATGGATTCTTACCGCCGGGTTGTGCTCAATGTGAATGTCCCGGGCCGCCTTGCTCACCACCTGCTTGCCCGCTCTGGACTCTTCGGGCACAAACACCAGAATGTCTCCCTTAACCTGGGCCACACAACCGAGGCGGAACCCTTTTTCCCGCCGTTCGGGGTTGATGAATTTTTCCTCTTCTTCCTGCCAGGCGCTCACATTACGCTGGCTGGAGGTGATGCCGTATTTTTCAAAATGACCCTCCTCAACACGCACGATACACTTTCCACAAACTTTTTTCTCTCCGCATAGCGCTTCGATATCCACACCAAGCTTCCGTGACGCTTCGATGATGGTGACACCCTTGGGCACGTCTCCTCGCTGTCCCGAAGGTTGAAAAATAACCATCGCTCTATTGTCATCCATTGGCTTCATTTCTCCTTTTTACCTCGGGTTGCACACGGGTACGGCAGATACGCTCCCTTGCCCGATGAACAGAACCCGATCAGGTGATTGGGGTGTTTGACTGTTTCGTAACATGCTGCAAGCCGGTCCCGTTCCAGCAGAACGGGTAGCTTACCGGTGGTTATTTGTTTATGATTGTTTCTGTAGCTTTCTCAGCTGACCGATCATTTTAATCGCTTCCTGAACGGCATTTCCGGCGGAGTCGGCATAACCGTCCGCACCGAACAGACTGGCCACATCCTGGGTAACCGGCGCTCCGCCCAGCATGATTGCTACATTGGGGTTCTTTTCCTTGATCATTTTAATGACCTTCTTCATGCCCATCATTGTTGTCGTCATCATCGCCGACATGGCCACAATATCCGAATCGGTTTTCAGCTGCTCTTCAACAAAGCTTTCCAACGGGACGTCCCTTCCCAGGTCATGCACCTCGAAGCCGCCCACATCGAACATCAGCTTGATGATATTTTTCCCGATGTCATGAACATCGCCCTGGACTGTTCCGATAACCACCTGTCCCATTTTCTTCACCTTATCTTGGTCGATATGGGGTTTGAGAATATCCAGACCGATATAAAGGGCGTCCGCACACATCAGCAATTCGGGTACGAAATATTCTTGCTGGTCATAGAGCTCACCCACATGCTCCATCCCGGCCGCCAGTCCGTCCATAATGGCCTTAAACGCTTCAACCCCTTCGCTAAGCGCGGTCTCGGACCACTCCTTGGCCATATCTTCATCATATTCAATAACCGCTTCAGCCAGTTTTTCCATAATCTCTTTTTCTCTTGCTTCGTCAGCCATATTCCCTGTCTCCTTTGTTTGCTACATGTTCAAGGTGCTTTTAGGACGTTGCCCGTTTAAAACGGATGCTACCCTACCTTGTGCAACGCGCTTTTTAGTGGGCTGTTGAATCAGTCGTTAAAGGCGTCCAACGGCAGGCGTTGCCTCCCGACCATATTTACCAATGGCGTTTACATATGCTTCCACATTCTCTTTCTTTACATCCGGCCACAAATCGCAACCCGGCCACACCGCATCGACGCCATCGTCGATACATTTTTTGATGACTGCTTCCACTTCGGATGCATCCATTTGAACCAGGGTGCCATAAGGGTCGAAATTACCAAAAATCAGCACATCGTCACCCACCTTTTTTCTGGTTTCGACCACGTTGTTTTTCTGGTCCACACTCAGTGCCTCCGCCCCGCATTCGTTCATCATTTCGATGATCATGTCCGTAGAGTCGCAGATATGGTTGACCGTCGGAATGCGGATGGCATCAAACACCTTTGTCAGATTCGGCCCGATCAGTGTCTTCCACATGCGTGGAGAAAGCAGGTCGGTACCGGACCCCATCTCCCTGATGGTGATGTAATCAACACCCAGTGATTCATAATGTACCGCTGCCTTAATGACCAGTTCGGTCATTTTCCCCAGGAATGCCTCAACCCTTTCCTTATCTTTCTTTACTCCCTTGAGCAGAATATCGAGTTCGATGACCTGCCCGGCCATGGTAAACGGCCCTAGAACCCAGGCCCCCAGGCCGAGATTTTCGTTGGTTTCAGACTTCAGGATTTGAAAGGCATCGTCTACAAGGGGCATTCTCCCGCTGTTAAGGAAATCATCGTTCACATCCACCTCGTCCAACGTGGCCCATTTGCTCGGTACGGTCGGATAAAGGATGTCTTCGGCTGAATCCGCGTACAGGCTGATGCCTCTACCCAGGGCCTCCGGAATGGTGCACATGTCATAGGGGACGATGGCGGCGTCAAAGCCGAACATTTTTGCCGTTGTCCTGGCAGACCCCGCCAGATTGGCGGCAGACGTGTGAACACTGGCAAAGCGGATGCCCATTTCCTGAATGGCCTGGATGGTGACCATTCCCATTCCGCTGAAGATTGGCATGGTATCGATGGCTTCCTTGCGAAAAAGTTTCTGGATTCTTTCTTTTGGGGTTAATGCTGACATTTTTATCTCCTTTTATGCTTGCAGGGATTTCAGTTGGTCGACAAAGTCCGGAAAGAGCTTATACAGTGGGTGCGTTTCATTGGGAGGCAGTTTATTAGTTTCTGAAAATACCGCCGTAGCTAAAAATGTCTCGGCTACCGCTACTGCCGGTAATATTCGGGTAGCACCAGCCATGGGTCCCGAAAAAATCATGTCATGATAATTAAATGCCGCCAGGGCCTCCAGCGCCGCATCCGTTGCCGACCATCCCTTGAAATCCCACTTATCCGTAAACCGTTTCAAGTCCATGTAGGAACCGTTGCTGGGAGCACTGGCTGTCGGAAATCCCCATTTTTCCTTGATCATCCGATTGGCGACCCCGCAAAATGCCGTTGCCGGACCGTTCATCACCGAACTGTCCACAAAAATACTCTCAAATTCGACGCCGACTTTTTCGATGACGTCCAACAGTTTCTGGGTGCCGGTAATGCGCCCGCCGGGCATCTGGTCTTCCTGGTCGAAGGAAACGAGCAGCACATGCTTGACGCCGATGTCGGCAATTTCTCTGATTTCGGTCTCCAGATTCTGTTCCCAGACCGTCAGGCTGTTGTAGAACATTCTGTCCAGCAACCCTTTTTCCGCACAATACGCAGCTCCTACCAGTTTGGGCTTCATCACCCAGGCGTCAATGCAAAACGGCATGTCCGTGGTGTCAACGACAAAATCGATGAATGTCTTGAATTCATTTCCTGTGTTGGCGACAATATCCGCCATACCCGGCACACCGGTCTCCTCCGACAGCCGATCCTGGGTTTTGAGCAGGTCCGTCGCACGTTTCTCATCGAAGCCCTCCTTGCGTTTGCCGGAAAAAACCCTGTCTCCTTTTTGAAATATGGAACTGACACAAACACAGGGGTACTCACCGGGTTGTCCCCCGAATTTGACCCCGCCTACTTCACACACTTTCTGCGGTGTTTCTAATGTAAACATTCTACCCTCCAAATTTTGATATCAATATCGCCTGCGCATCCGCCTCAGGAACTTGATTTGAGCTTGTCGGCATGTCTTGCTGCGGGGTACTTAATGCGTATAATATCTAACATGTAAATCCGGGGGAATCTATCGTCCAATGGTTGATATTTGGACGGTTTGGGGATGATTTTTGATGAATTCCCAAAAGATAAGCAACTTGGGGTTTATTCTATGTTGATAATGCCAATGCGGATGGCAAACTGGATCAGCTGTGAGATATTGTCGATTTCAAGTTTTTCCATGATCTTGGCACGGTGGGTTTTGACGGTACTCAGGCTGATGCAGAGGATGTCAGCGATTTCTTTTGTGGACCGACCTTCGGCGATAATCTGAAACACTTCCCGCTCACGGTTTGAAAGCTTGCTGTATAAATCTTCCTGGGAAGCGTTTTTTTTCAGTGAAATATATTCCTCGATGACCTGGCTGGAAATGGAAGGACTTAGAAAGGTGTCG
Organism: Deltaproteobacteria bacterium; assembly: GCA_019313725.1. Lineage (GTDB taxonomy): Bacteria > Desulfobacterota > Desulfobacteria > Desulfobacterales > B30-G6 > JAJDNW01. Next base: position 25,413 of record JAFDAT010000097.1, on the reverse strand, counting down.
CCTTTGACCGCGGCGTAGACGGCCTTGATGATGTCATCGCCGGAGGCGTCTTTGAGAAGATATCCGGACACCCCCATACTGAAGAGTTCGCTGATGTATCGATTATGGGAATGCATACTGAGGATGATGATTTTCGTTCGTGGCAACGCTTTGCGGATGTGGCGGGTTGCTTCAATGCCGTTCAACAGCGGCATTGAGATGTCCATCAGAACGATATCCGGTGCCATTTCAGTTACCTTGCGGATCGCCTCCCGTCCGTTTTCAGCTTCCCCGATCACCTTAAATCCAGGCTCCGCTTCAAGCAGTTTGGCAAGACCCTGCCGCACGATGGTGTGATCGTCTGCCAGAAAAATTTGGATGGAATGATTATTCATCGCTGGATTCCTTGACCGGGATTTCAATTCGAATCTTTGTCCCCTTACCTTTCGTGGAACTGAGATGAAAGGTGCCGCCGAGCATGGCTGCCCGTTCCCGCATTGACAACAGACCCAGGGCCTGTTTGTTTTCATCAAATGCATCCGGATCAAATCCTTTTCCGTTGTCCCGGGCGACAAAAATAATATGCGGGTAGCCCTTGATAATAGACAAACTGAAAGTGTCCGCTTGGGCATGTTTCAAAGTGTTGGTCAGTGCTTCCTGGGACAGGCGGTACAATACGCTTTCGATATCGGGGGACACCCGGTCGATAAAACCGATCATTTTAAAATCAATTTGGATGGGGCTGTACTCGGCGACGCCGGTCAGATATGCATCCAGTGCCGGTTCCAGTCCCATGTCGGTCAGCAGGGCAGGGTGAAGCCGATGGGACAGTCGCCGCATTTCATGATAGGTCTGATTGATCTGTTTTTTTACATCGAGGATAAGATCCTTCAGTGGACCCGGAGCATCGCGAAGGTACTTTTCAGCGCTTTCCAGGGTGAAGTTGATGCCGGTCAGGGCCTGCCCGGCCTCGTCGTGCAGTTCCCTGGCAATACGCCGCCGTTCCGTTTCCTGTGAATGGAACAATCGAGCGGTCAACCGCTTCAGTTGTTCGCGGTGCTGTTGAATGGTATCGAGTAGTTGTGCATTTTCGATTGAACCACCCAGAAAGTTGCCCAGGGATCCCAGCAGATGGTAGTCGTGCCCCTCGGTGATATTACGGTCTGACGGCACATCCAGTGCCAGGAAACCGCAGGCCTTGTTTCTGGCGGTAATCAGAAAACAGGTCAATCCGGATAGCAGGTGCCGGCTGCCGCTCATCAGATCCGCCCGAAACGGAGGGAATATGGGTTCAGGCTCCAGTTCCAGGTCCTTTCGAACCAGGGATTGCATCAAAACTTCATCCTGGAGTTTAATCTTGACGGTATTTTCATTTGAATTTTCGGGGAAACCTTTCTTTGCACTCAAAACAAATTCAGAACGGTTCGTATCGATGAGAAAGATGCCCCCGGCAGACAAATCCAATACCTCGAGCACTTTTTCCAGTGCCGTTAAAAGAATGCTGTTCAGATTTAGGGACCGGTTCATGGCAAACGCCACGGTATTCAGCACCCATAACTCCCGATGTCGCTGACGAAAATTACGAATCGCATCCATCCGAGCGGTGATATCCTTGGCAATCCCTTGATAGCCGACGATCTCACCGTGGATCCCTCGGACAGCATGGCCACTGATGAGGCAGTGTATCCGGTTCCGGTCCTTTCTTTTGAATTGTGCTTCGAAATCTTTGACAAAACCATGCTGATCGATCTGCTTTTTAAAAACCGTCCAGTGAGTCACCTTGGCATATATTGACTCCACCGAAGAAAGGTCAAGCAACTCACGCTTGTCCGTGTATCCCAGGAGATCGACGCATGCCTGATTGACGTCTTCAAAAACACCGTTCCGGTCGGTAATGAAAATCATATCCTTGGAACCCTCAAAGAGCCTGCGATAATTGCCTTCCGAAAACCGGATGTGGTCTTCCAGTTTTTTGAGGGTCAGGGTGTTGAGATCCTGTTTTATAAATCCGCTTAATTCATCGGATACAAAATAGTTCCAGCCCCGGACATCCGATTCGGCGTGGCACTGAAAAACAGGGCATATAAGACAGTCCCTGAACTTATCGGGGCCGTGGATCGCCCCATGGTTGTCACACAACGTGCCGGAGATATGCCAGCAGGAAAGCCGATTGGAATCGTATGCCGGACACCCTTTGCGGTTGCATGCCAGAATTTCCCGGCAGTGAAAATTGGATTTGCAGGATGCGTGTGGTTTCGGCGGTTCCGTATTCATCGTTTCAGATTGCCGCTTGAATCGGTTTGTTCCATCTTTTCATAGGTCTTGCAGGTAAAATTATGCCCGCTCCCCATAGACCTACCGAATACTTTTAATAGCTTGCTTCCACATGGCTACGTTTTCCATGGGGCTTTCCGGAGCAATATCACAGGCTCCACCCAAGATGTGGCCCCGGCTGCCGGTCTTTTTCACACACGTCAGGATCTCATCTTTTACCTGCTGTTGTGTCCCCATGAACAATGTATTGGCTACATCGATGTTGCCGAGAGTTGCCACTTTTTCGCCGATTACACGCTTGGCATATTCAAGGTCCACGTACGAATCGACCGAAAGCACGTCATGGTCGATATCCATGATGCTTTCCAGCCGATCCGAGATGTCCCCACAAATATGTATAATCGCATGTTTGCCGGCTTTTTTGACCAGATCGGCAATTGTACTGATATGAGGTTTGGCAAACTTGTCAAATACTTTTCGGGATATCAGCGAACCGGAAGCGGTCGGATCACAAATAAAAATTCCGTCCACGTCAAGGGTTGTCAAATATTCATAGTAGCCGGTCAGCACTTCGGTCGTAAATTGGAGAAGGTCGCTCACCAGCGAGGGGTTTTTAAAACAATCGCGCATGAGATATTCAACCCCTCTGATCTCACCGGCCAATGTAAACGGCGCTACGGCAGTGCAGTATAGATACCGTTCTTTGCCGAGTTTATCGATTAAGATCTGGGCGGATTTGACGGAGCTTTGCAAACGATTGTCACGTTTAATATCAGGAACCTGAAGTCTTGTCAAAGACGCATGATCTTCGATAATATGGTTCATGGTGATGGGTGCGCCCACCTCCGGTATCTGTATCTCACACCCAAGCGCTTCAGCCGGGGACAACCAGTCCCACATCACCTCAAGGCCGTCAAAATCGCACGATTGAATCACTTTCAACTGCGCTTCGGCGGCCAGTTCGGGTTTTTCGATGCTTTCAGCTACCGGCAATCTGCTGTCTGCTATCGCCCAAATCCTGGTTCATGTCGTCTGCCTCCCTTGATTTTTGATTTTCTTTTTTAGCAATATTGTGGCGGAGAATTGATTCGCTTGCCCCTAATTTTTATCCGATCCAAACTTTGCCATAAACTCTCCCATATGCTTCGCCAATCGCAGTCGAATCGAAGGCCTTGTGCTTATGACACCATCTATTTTGTTTATTTTGTCAAGTAGAACCAGCAGATCGTGTTGTGACCTTACGCTAAACTCGACATCAAACTCGTCATAACCAGCCAACTGGGCAACATACCATATCTGATCCAATTCGCTCAAATGGAAAGCAATATTTTTCGTTTTTTTGGTATCCGCCGTAATTCTTATATTACCACTTAAATCATACCCAAGCTTGGCACGGTTTCTTATGGCCACAATTTTGATAAGGCCGGTATCAATGAGGCGCTTTATTCGTTTTCGAACAGTTGTTTCCGACGTTTTGAGCTTTTTAGCCGACTCCGTATTCGGCATTCTCCCGTTTGTTTCCAGAAGCTTTATGATTTGTAAATCCATATCATCTATGGCTTCTTTCATTGGCAACCTTTTCATATCTTTTAACGCTGCACTTCCTATCGGAAAAAGAGCTATTCGGTTCATGGCGGGGTTTACATCCCCACTCTGGTACAATGCAACCCCCGCTATGAACCTTGCGCTGTTTTTTATTTCAACCTATAGGCTAAAAGGTTTTGCAATCATAAAACCAGCGCGCGATATCCAACTTGGCCAAACCGCGGCCACCCATCCACAGACTGATAATTTTGCTGTCACGCCAATGCTTCTCGATATGACCTTCACGGGCATAACCGTGGGAGCCCATCAGATCCATGGCCTTGTTGATGATGATGGTCATCTGATCGGTTACAAACAGCTTGTTTGCTCTGGTTTTAGCCAAAAATTCCTTCCCGGCCGGATCGATTCCATAAGCGTCGGGATTATCCATCATTCGCGCTTTCATGTAAGTGTCGGATCGGCTGACTTCGATCATCATGGCGATGTCCGCCAAAACCCCAGCGGTCATGCTATGTTCTTTCAGTATTTTTCCGCCAACAACACGCTTGTCACACCACTCCTTGACCAGCTCGTAACAGTTGCGCATGATGCCTAGCGCCTGTGCCGAGGCGCCAATGTTGCCGGCGTTCATGAACAACCTGGCGGCCTTGGCATCATCGCCGGGTTTCAGGTTGGCCCGGTTTTCCTTGGGCACGCGAACATTCTCAAACCAGACATCGCCGTTTTTATCACCCGACATACCGGCTTTCTGGTAGGGGTCTCCCTGGCGTACACCCGGGGTGTCCGCCGGTACATAGATAATAGCAAAAGACGCGTCATCTTGCACACCCGGATTGGTTGTACAAAAAACAGCAAACAGATCGGCCACACCTCCGGAATTGGTCGGCCACAGTTTGTGGCCATTGATGACCCATTCATCGCCGTCAAGCTCCGCGGTCGTTGCGATGTACTGTCCGTGGGTCCCATCGATGTTTTCCACATCCGACCCGCTGCGCTCATCGGTGATGGCCGCACAACCAACAAAAAGCTTTTTTGTTTGACAGGCCAGCGGGGCAAATTTCTTTATCAAAACTTCGTTGGGATACGGTGCGAAAATCGGCATAAAAGCCCAATTACCGCAATCGGCAGCCGTGGCCAAACCCGAGTCACCCCGATCCATCTCCTCCAGACACAGGCAGTAGGTAATCGTGTCAAGCTCAAACCCACCGTATTCCTTCGGCCAGGGGGCACACTGCCACCCGAAATCCAGCATGAGTTTTTTTAATAACTTCTCGTAAATTTTATGTTCTTTCCAATCTTCATCGAGTTCTTGTCGTACCGGGAAAATTTCCTTTTCAACGATTTCCCGGCAACTTTCAACAATCTGTTTTGACTCATCGCTGAGCCATTCGCTCGGCAATGAAAACTTATCTTCGAATTTCATTTTAATCTCCTTCGTTAATCGTCTTAATAGCGACTACAACATACACCTATATCTTTTATTCCACTGTACCGGTTGGCACGTTAATGACATACAGGTCCGGGGACTGTTTCCGTCTATACCTTAAGTAGCCCCAGACAGGACCGCCCAAACCAACAAAATAGATCAGAAACATAATCCAGAGTGTGAGATCAAAATATTTAAATGTATAATAGGCCATCACCAAGCTACAAATAACGGCAAGAACACCCATGGCTACTCCGCCCGGTGTCTTCCATGGTCGCTGCCATTCCGGATGTTTATTGCGCAGTCGGATAAAAGCCATACAAGATATGGCATAGCAAATGGACACACCTATTGCCATTAAGGTAAACAGATATTCGAGCCAGCGCGTTCCCGAAATTGCGATAAACACAAACACTATCAGAAGTATGGCTAAGTTGGCGTGGTTGGGGACGTCAAACTGGTTCAAACCGCTAAACCAGCGCGGTAGTATACGCGATTTTCCCATACTGTACATCAGCCTTGTAGATCCGAGCCAGAACCCGTTAAGACATGTAAAACAGGCCAGCAGGGTCGCAATGGCCATGGCGTATTGGGCACCGACACCAAAATGGGTTTTCAAGAGTGTGGCGCTCGTCATTTCCATTTCTGCTAACTCATTAAACGGCAGCATGCCGGCGTTGACGATGCATAAACCCGAGTAAAATAAAATACAAAATATGATAGACCCGACGAGTGGTATCCACAACTTTTTGACCGGATATTTCGATTCTTCAGCAAACTGAGGAACGAGTTCGAAGCCGAAGTACATTGTCACCATCAATGCGGTTGCCGTCAAAAAACCACTCGTACCCGTCTGATAGAATGGCGTCCAGTTATCCGTGGTGAATGTCGGGTGCGTAACAAAGGCGAGCATTGTGCCGACGCCAATAATAACGAGAACAAAAAACATGACCACTTGGGTATTAGCGCTCAAAGAGAGTGCTCGAGAATTCATGAAATATAGGAGAAGGCAAAGGGCAATACATATGATGACCAGTGCCGCATGCGGCATTTCCGGCCACCAGAGATAAGAAATGAGCCCCCCGATTGCATAAAGCTGGAATGCAATAACGGTTGCGTACGCAAGCATGAGACTCCAGGCACCCCAAAATGCCGCTTCCTTTCCAAAAGCATTGTAAATGAAAACGAAAGGTCCTCCAACCTTCGGCAGCATACTGGTCATTTCACCATACACCAGACCAATGGGAATGCATAACAGCCCTGTAAGCACAAAAGCCAGTGCGATAGATGGGCCGGAAAGTGTGACCCACCACTGCATCATTACCAGCCAAGGCCCGATAATAGATCCAGCAGCCATGGCAAACATAGACATCCCCCCCATGACTTTCCGTAACGATTCAGTTTGCTCAGTCATCAATTACCTCCTTCGTTTTAGGTTTTTTGGTATACCAGTATCCCCAAAACCCCACAGGGTTTCGTCTAATAGATACTGACGACACTGCAATATGCAACCAACCAGAATGTATATTGTCGGCAGGTATTTTGCCGCCTACCGATGGAAACGGAAGAGAATATCAATTCAAAAGACGATAACGTTTAAATATGCAAGAAACCCCAGGAATCGGAGCCCCCCAGGAATCGGAGTCGATGATCGACGCTTATCGATAGAAAATTACGCTGTCATGTATTTCATTATTGTTGGGTATGACATGCATCATTAGACAAGTAAATAACGAATGTCAACTATTAATTTATTATTATTCGTCTCTATAATAATATTTAATAACGATTATCGTTTTTTAAATTGGGTTAAACTTCTGTCGGTTCACCCGGCACTACCATTTTTCAATCAATCCCTGCTGATAGACCTAAATCGGGAGGAATTTTTATTTATAATTAACATGTTAACAACTATTTCATCACAATATCCACCGATGGCAACCCGAAATACATGATGAGATATCCGTGCCAAACCAAAGTGCATCACGCAATGTATGCATATTGTTACTATTCGATATTCACTTATCCCATTCTACACCGACAAAATCATTGAATTTAAAATATGCGCGCACCGGTGGAACTGTTAATTGAAACTTTGCTTTTTGGGTCTCTTATCAGGCGAGAAGTGGTTTTAGATATAAATCTTTACTGGGGAGTGGGATAGAAGATTTGTTGTTTATACAACTATGGGGTTTACCCTTTTACAATATCTATATTTTTGGCATCGACAAATGCAGCCATGAACTCACCCAGATGCTTCATGAGCTGGAGCCTTATAGAAGGCCTGGTGCTTATGACACCATCTATTTTATTTATTTTGTCAAGCAGAACCAGGAGATCGTGTTGTGACGCTACACTAAATTCCACGTCAAAATTGTCATATCCTGCCAGTTGGGCAACATACCAGATCTGATCCATTTTGCTTAAACTACTGCCAATCGATCGCGTTTTTTTAGTATCGGCCGTTATCCGAATGTTTCCACTCAGATCATAACCTAGCCTGGCCCGGTTTCTAATGGCGACAATTTTGATAAGCTCATTATCAATGAGACGCTTTATTCGTTTTCTAATCGTGGTTTCTGATGTTTTTAGTTTTTTGGCTAACTCGGTGTTCGGCATTCGCCCGTTCTGTTCCAGGAGCGAGATGATTTTTGAATCCATGGCATCAATATTTTCTTTCATTGAAATACTCCGATCCAGGGTATTATTCAGAACCTGTTGCGACAGGTATCAAATACCTGATGCCGATTGGGTTGTCAACCGGACCTATATACGGTTCGGGAAAACTGTCGCTATCACAAATGGTTGTTGTTATCTCGAAACGTCCTACGCGCCTCTTGTGGGCGCCCGTATATGCGCCCCTTGACCGGGATTTCAATTCGAATCTTTGTCCCCTTACCTTTCGTGGAACTGAGATGAAAGGTGCCGCCCAGCATAGCCGCCCGAAACGGAGGGAATATGGGTTTAGGCTCCAGTTTCAGGTCCTTTCGAACCAGGGATTGCATCAGAACTTCATCCTGGAGTTTAATCATAAAGATAACCTGACTTCAGAGTGTTGTCCGCACTGAATATCTGATTCCTTTCCATCAAAATTCTTTTCCCGTTATTTTTGCACATCATATGCGCAAATAACGTTCTGCAGACAATGCCGCAATAGTTCCGTCAGACATGGCAGTGGTTATTTGGCGAAAGGTTTTTTGATTGATGTCTCCGGCACTGAAAACGCCTTTAACGGATGTCTTCATATCTGCGTCAGCCAGGATATACCCTTGAGGATCGAGGTTTACATGGTTGGCAAAAAGCCGGCTGCTCGGTTTTTGGCCAATAAAGACAAAAATTCCGTCCGCATCTATCTGCTCTTTTTCGCCTGTTTTACAGTGTTCCACAACAACAAATTTCAGCCGGCCGTCTTCCTGGTGGATACCAGCCAACTTAACGCCGGTTTTTCCAACGGCTTTCCCGGTGGAAAACAAATTATCCTGCGAGGTTTTGGCTGCGATGAAATCATCCATGATTTCAAGCATGGTTATATGCCGAATGCCGATATTTAGAAGGTAGATACTCTCATCAAAGGCGCTGTTGCCGCCCCCTACAACAACCACACGTTTGCCCTCATAAACCCCTCCGTCGCAAATGGAACAATAATGAATCTGATCGCAATCCATTGGCGGATCGAGTTCAATGGGTTTGCGACCGGTTGCCAGGATAACAGCCCTTACCTCATAGACCGCCTCGTCTGTTTCTATGATTTTTACGCCACCGGTCAGATCCAGGTGTTCTATTTCACAGATTTCTTCAACGGGTACATTGAGTGCATCGACCTGCTCGCGCACTTCAGCCATGAGGCTCATACCGTTAACCGCTTTCTTTGAGGGAAAATTGAGAACTAGGTTGGTAGAGTTTACCAGCCCACCCGTAGTACTCTCTTCGAGCAATATCGTGTTGATATTGGCCTGTGCAGCATAAATAGCGGCGGTCATGCCTGCAGGCCCTCCGCCTAATATTGCAAGATCAAAGCTTATCGTATCTTTCATTTTCGCTTTCGTTTCCTCTTATTTAACTTCTCTGGTAGAAAGCTTTCATTTCTTTGGGATTCATAAGGCCGGCCTTTTGGGCCACAACGGAATTGTTTTTAATAACAAAAATTGTCGGGGGCCTTTCTCCTCCCAGTTCTTTGAAAGTATCCGGACTTTCTTCGATATTGAGCCTGAAAAGGGATATATCGGGATGGGTTTTTGAATATTTTACCAACATTTTTTCCATGTTCAGGCAATGCGGACATAGTTCTTTATATCCGATGAGCACCCCCTGTTCAGTGTCCGCAATGGCTGCCATGCAATTTCCGCTGGTAAGTTGTGTAAACATATTTTCTTCCTGTTAAATTTGGATGAAAAGAACCTGGCTTTTCCTGCCCGCAAATTAATCCAGGTGTTTTGTTAAGGTATGATCAGGATGTTCTCAGTTCACCCATGAACAGTTTCAGCTTTTTCAACATCTTCTCTCCAACCTTTGGCTGCTCTTTGATGATATTGTTCAACTGATATTGATCCTTATTCCTGTCAAAGAGCATATCTGCTTCTGGAATCTCTACCTTAGTATGTGGAGTACACGTCCACATATCCTCACTCTGACGAGTCTCAGCGTGAACACCATCTGCAGAACCGAACCCATCATAGAGTATTTCAAACATCTCATCGTCAGACTCACACTCTCTCAACCAGTGAATATAGCTGTAGTCATCATTGAAGATGGTCCAGGCATAGCCGTAGTAACCGGAGATTGCGAAGTCACGGGCCTTCGCATCTTCGTCACCACGGATTAGAGGCAGTAGACTCACCCCCTGAATGTCTTCTGTGTTACATGAGCTTTGAATATCGAAACCACTGGTCTTCTTACCCTCTACATTCAGCATACCGAACATATCGAGGATAGTTGGAGCCATGTCACAAGACTGGGTGTACGACTTAACCCGCTCACCTTCACCATAACCTGGGTAACGGATAATAAGTGGCGTGTGAGCCATTTCAACATAAGGCCAAGGACGGACCATACGCATCAAACCGTGACCATGCTCATATAGTCCGTGTGGCTTACCGTGGTCAGAGGTGAGAATGATAAGGGTGTTGTCCCATAGGCCAAGATTTTTAATCTTATCAAGCAGTTTACCGATATACTTGTCCACCAAAGTGATCTTCTCAGCATAGAGAGAACGGATGTGCTTGAGTTGAGGCTCGGTAAAACGTCCTTCAGCCATACCTGGGATCTGCTCGAACTGGTCTTTGCCTTCATAGCCTGGGTTGTAAGGACAATCATCATCGTTATAATCCCAAACAGAAGGTGGATCATAAGGCTCATGTGGATCGAAAGAGTCCACCCAAAGGAAGAATGGTTTCTTTGGATCAACTTCATTCTCAAGATAATTGGCAGCAGCAAGTGTAACCTTGGCAACCTGATGGTCATCTTGGCTACGCCACTCCTGACGGTTAGCCAGAATCCCCTTCATCTCATGCTTCATGCTCTCAATAATGTGAGGCTCAATACCCTTCATACTTTCTTCTTCGAGATAGTCATCTGGGTTAAGGTGACAAGCATCGCCAAGGAAGTGATTATCCAATTCCTGGCCGTGAATGAATTTGGTATACTCAAATCCGCGGCTGTAGCCATACTTTGGAAGACGCATAGGGCCTGTATCGTACACGAGAGAGGTCTGGATACCGGTACCCCAAAGAATATCGGATACAGTAGTGTCTTCTGGGCGAAGTGGTGACCAGCCAACAAATGGTAAAGTATAGCGACCTGTCATCATTGCACGACGACAAGGAACAGTTGGCAGACCTTCTGTAAAGTTGTTGTCAAAAACAGTTGCCTGCTTGGCAAAACGCTCATAGTTAGGAGTCTTCATCCACTGATTACCATAAACTGTCAGATAATCACGCTGCAGACTATCGGTCATAATAAAGATGACGTTTTTAATATCATTTTTTGGGATCATTATCCTCTCCGTTTAGTTTTCNNNCGGCCGGTATTTCCAATCGGGAACGGGCGCCGGCCTGTCGTTCCCTAGCCATACAGGACATCGTTCTAGATTGTAGAGTCAGCATCCAGGATTCCGCTTTGGTAACATGATCTAATTGGGCTCATTTTTTTTAAATCTTGATATATAATCTAACCATATTGATAGGCATCCATAAGCAATTCAACATCTCTTAGAATATGTTTGCCTGGATACCCTTTTTCTTCCATTTCTTCTGCCCATTTATCCCATATCGGTCGGAAAAGTTTTTTCATTTTTATCATATCTTCATCCGACCACTTAATCATTTCGTGTCCTTTCGCAGGCGTAGCCTTGTTGAATCGAACATCCATGCTACCCTTCACATTGCCCACAAGAATACGATTTTGGAACCAACTTGCGAGTGATTCGAATCTCTTCTGTTCTTCTAATGTAAATTTGTTCCATGTTTTAAGAGAAAAAAACCAATGGCTCGTAGCAGGACAAATACTTATCAATGTATGGTACTTAGTTACCTCATAAAGTCTGAAGACATTAACACTTCCCCAAGCACATGCTACACCATCAATCACGCCTCTCTCCAAGGAGGTATATGCCTCCGTAGCGAGTTTGATTACTGACACAGAGGCGCCTAGTTTTTCCAATGCTTCTGCAATCTTAGGATTTTGACAACCGATCACTTTACCCTTGAGTTCGGCGAGTGTTCGAATCGGCTCTCTAGAATGTATATCGGCACGCATATGAACCTGAGAAGCAATATATTTCACCTTTGTACTGAACTGCTTCTTAATAACTGGGTATTTATCGAACACATGATTCAAAACAGCATTCGATGTTGCCTGATTACCGACTAAGCCCGGCAGGCTAAAAACGTCAGTGACAGGGAAGGCTCCTGGAGTGAAAGGACCAAATACTAAGTCGAAACCCACAAGTCCTGTTTCTAGTGACCTGTAAACGTCCTTGGGAGCGATAAGGGTATTTGATGGGTAAACGGTTACCGCAGCCCTTCCTTGAGTAACATCCTCTATCATTTTTTTGGGCATTTCGAAAAAATCTTCCCACATGACATTCTCTGGTGGGAAATACCCACTTACCTTTATTTTAAGTTCCGACTCTGCGATGCATACACCGGTAACCGTGAACATAACAATTGCCACTATGAATGCCGTTGTGAAAATGCCGTTTAGTAATTTTTTTATCGTCTTCATTTTAATTCTCCTTCTAAATTTGATATTTTTCCCGTTATTCTATCTTCGTACCATCAAAACCAATTGGTTTAACGAGACATTTTAATCTCCTTTTTATCCAGATAGTGCGAGTCATCATCCCATCATGAGATTTGGTAGGAACAAACAGATTTCCGGAAAGACAATAAGTATAATGATTACTCCAATTAGAACTATCCAAAATGGAAATACTCCGGCAAATACTGTATACATCGGAACATCCTTTGCTACACCCTGTAGGGCAAACACACTCATACCTATCGGAGGCGTTATTTGCCCTATTTCTACAAGAATGACTAACAACACTCCAAACCATATAGGGTCAAATCCGAGAGAAATAACGGTCGGAAAAACTACAGGCAAAGTTAGTATAAGCACTGGTAAAGCATTCATGACACATCCAAGCAAAAGGTATACAAACAAAATGACACTGAGAATTCCATATGCTGGAAGATCAAGCCCTGAAACGAAATTTGCCAACACAACAGGCAGCTGAGTTACTGTTAAGTATTGGGTAAAGGCGGTTGCATAAACGAAAATAAAGAAAATAACACTCGTCAATTTAATGCCACTGATGAGACTTTCGATAAAACTGGCAAAGTTCAACCGCCTTAAAATGAGGCCAAAAACAATTGCTGAAAAGGCTCCTATGGCCCCTGCCTCGGTCGGTGTAAAGAATCCTAGCCAAATTCCTCCCATAACAAGAAAAAACATTGCGAAAACTGGCGAACTCTTTTTGACAGATACTATCCTCTCAATAATGGAAAATTTTGGGCCTGCCGGGCCAAGTAAAGGGTTTAAACGGCAGCGAACATATACCATGATTATAAGAGAGATTAGGGCAAGAACCCCAGGAAGGAAACCTGCCAGAAAGAGCCTGCCTATTGATTGCTCAGTTATTAGACCATAAACAATGAAACCTAGGCTTGGAGGTATTAGGATGCCCAGAGATCCTCCTACCGCAATGCATCCTGTGGCGAGCTTTATGTTGTATTTAAATTTTTTCATCTCCGGCAAGGCAATGGTACCCATGGTTATCACGCCTGACAGGCTATCACCAACAACAGCAGCGAATGCTGCACAGGCAGCGAGAGTAGCTGAAGCCAATCCGCCCCGCATATGTCCCAACCATTTATAAGCTGCATTGTAAAGGTCGCGGCTAAACTCACTGGCCGCAACTAACACCCCCATCAGCATAAACAAGGGAGCAACGCTCCAGACATAGTTTGAGGCTACCGTTTGGCTGACCATACCTAACAGGGAAAGTCCGGACTCCGAATCAGTTAAAAAGGCCATACCCCAAAGACCTGTCATAGCCATAGCTGCACCGACATGTACTCGGAAAAATATGAGCGTAAAGAGAACTAAAAGGGAAATAATTCCAAAGGTGCTTTCCTCTATTACCAAGGTAATTATATCTGGTTTCATTGACACAGTCAGTAGCCCTACAACTATGAAAACCCCCGGTATTAACCACAAATAATCCCGGGTTCCGTCAGCCAATAGCACGGCGAGAGATTCAAGGAAGTTGGTGAAGGCGGCCAACGCAAAAAGCATCATAAAAAAACTACTTATGAGTGCGAAAGGCCACTGGGGTATGCGCAATATTCCACTATGATAACCCGAAGTTATAAGAAACTGTCCTTGGTGTAAACACTGCCAGCTAAGTATTGCAATAATACTTGCAGTGAGTAGATTCGCCGAGACAGTGATCGTTTTTTGCGCTACAGGTGGGAATTTGTCCACGAGTACATCAACTTTGATATGCTCACCTAATATTTCGACGTAAGCCATCCCGGAAAAAATTACTATAATCAGCAGGCATTCCACCATCTCAATAATGCCACGGATAGGTGCATTCAGGAAGACACGAAGGGATACGTCTATCGAAATCAGCAACATCATCAATACCAAAGCTATGCCGCCGGTGATGGTGCTCCAATAGCACACAGGTTTTAGATATTTTTTTAAATTTTTTGCTGAATTAGATACCCACATTTAATCCAGTTCCTTTCTTCAACTGGGTTTTTCAAAACACTCCACTTAATTTTTCGACCTCGCAAATGGCTTTAATCGGCTGTCATCAATAAGCCAATCCAGCATTTGAAAAGGAAGTATCTATTTGGGGACTACCCTAAGACCTAAACCACCAGCGTTCGGCCATGCGGGCACCATCCATTTCCCAATTTCCAGCAATTTTTTCAGCGTGTCCCAGCTTTTTGTTTGCGGCGATCAGTTGGTCACCAAACATGTATATGACTGAGAAACCCTCATCTCTAACAATTTGTTGACATTCGTAATACATTTCACACCGTTTGGCTTCATTAAGTTCAGCCCGCGCTTCTTTTAAAATCTTGTTGAAACGCTCATGCTCCCAATAAGTTTCGTTCCATTTTGATTTTTTTGCATACTCCGTGGTGAAAACCAGGTCTTCAACAGTACGCCCGTTCCAGTAAGAAGCACACCAGGCTTTTTTCATCCATACATTTGACCAATAGCCGTCTGCGGGTTCCATTACGATATTGATCTTGACTCCGGCTTTAGCAGCGCTTTCCATGTATAGAAGGGTAGCATCCACAGCTCCATTGTAACATCCGTCTGATGCATGCAGATTGAATGTGTAGCCTTCTAACCCCGCCTTTTTCAGATGATACTTTGCTTTGTCGGGATCGTACATTCTCTGCGGTAGATTGGGATTGAAAAATCTATAGCTGGCTGGTATGGGATGGTCGTTGGCAACTCTACCGGCCCCGCCCAGCACTTTGTCAACAATCTGTTCACGATCGATTGCATATTTCAGGGCCAGTCGGGCGTCCTTTTTATCAAACGGTTCGGTGTCTGCTCGCATAGGAAAGGTAAAATTCTTCCCTGACGGGACTTGTATCACTTCCAGAGATGTATCTTTTTTCAATAAATGCATTGTTTTTGGATCAGGACGATTCATGGCATCAATCTTACCCGTCTTCAAGGCATTTGTTCGGGCGGTCGTATCCGTAATGCCGAGTGTTTCTACCGCTTCAAAATAAGGCAGGCCTTCTT
>JAFDAT010000097.1:0-9902 GCA_019313725.1 Deltaproteobacteria bacterium | reverse complement strand
TAGTTAGGATTGCGCTTAACCAGCGCTCTGACTCCAGGTTCATAGGTGACTAAGGTAAAGGGGCCAGTGCCGATTCCTTTTTCAAACTCAGCACCTTTCGTGCCAGCCGGCTGAATGGTTAAATGATAGTCACTCAGGACGTATGGGAAGTCTGCATTGCCGCCGTCTAAGGTGAACACGACAGCTGTTTTACCATCTGCCTCTATTTTTATAATCGGATCGACGATGCTTTTTGCCGGTGATTTAGACTGTTCGCCTCTGTGGTAATTGATCGAATCAATGACATCAAGCGCCTCCAGGGTTTTACCATTATGGAATTCTACCCCTTTTCGCAAATTAAACCGCCACGTAGCTGCATCTTTTGAGGCCTCCCAGTTTTCCGCTAACTCTGGAATTGCATTACTGTCAGCATCAACCTCCACTAACGTATTCCTGAGAGAATAGGTAATATTCGTTGCCATCGTATCCGGAATCTTTATGGGATCGAGCGAATCAGTTGTACTGCCACCGGCCACCCCCATTACTAAACGCCCCCCCTTTTTAGGCGTTTCAGCTTTTGCCTGTACATTAAAAAGAACCGGAGATACCGCGGTCGCCAAACCCAAGACCGATACACGTGCCAAAAAGTCTCGGCGTGAAATATTCCCCTTTGCGAACAATTGCTCTAGCTCTTTAATGGTAGACATAGAACCCTCCTTTTTAAAGATTGATGTATATGAATCATTTCATGTCAGGATTTTAATACCGCAAAAACTGTACCATTTCAGACGAGATCTGATTTGACTCTTAACTATTTGAATTTGAAATATAATTTGTATTTTTGGAGGATGCATCCAGATCGAGGAAACACGAATCGACCATCATATGTTGCGGTTCCACAACATACTGTGGCCTAAAGGTTAGTCTGATTGGTTTTTAGTGTCAGATGTGGGAGTGTGGGATAGGTTTTTCAATATCCAGCTTCTTCATTCGAAATCGCAGGGTACTCGGATGCAGCCCTAAAATGACCGCTGCGCCTCCTATCCCTTCAATTTTCCAATGAACTGAATCCAATATCTGGATAATATAGTCACGATCAAGATCCGCCAAAGTCTTTCTGCCTTCGGTAGGGACCACATTAATACTCGGCAAATCAAGATGTAGATCGCCGCCATCAGTGAGAATCAGTCCTCGTTCTACCACCTGCTCCAATTCTCTTATATTTCCGGGCCAACTGTATGCTTGTATTTTATTTTGCGTTGTCGGGGTGAGTCTGCGAATTTTTTTACCCAGTTTTTTACTGTATTTTTCAATGAACCATCGGAAAAGTAGAGGAATATCTTCTTTCCGCTTGCGAAGGGGTGACAAAAATATCGGGAATGAATTTAGTCGAAAAAAGAGGTCTTTGCGAAATAGACCCTTGCGAATCAATTCCGTCAGGTCCCTATTCGTTGCTGCTATGATTCTGGCATCAGTCCTAATTGTCCGTGCACTTCCCAAACGCTCAAACTCCCCGTCTTGAAGGACTCTGAGCAGTTTCGGTTGCGTTTCTAGAGGCAACTCTCCAATCTCATCCAAAAAAAGGGTTGCTCCATGCGCTATCTCGAAACGTCCTACGCGCCTCTTGTGGGCGCCCGTATATGCGCCCTTCTCATGACCAAATAATTCGCTCTCAACTAGGTTTGATGAAAGTGCGGCACAGTTAACCTTTATAAGGGGTCTGTTTTTTCTGGTGCTCAAATTGTGGATTGCCCGTGCCACAAGTTCTTTACCAGTACCGGTTTCACCCAAAATAATAACGGTAATATTTGTTGGTGCTATTTGCTCCACATTCGATAAGGTTTCCTTAATACTATCACTTTGTCCGATAATTTCATCAAAATTATGATTAAGTTTTATTTCCTCACGAAGATAGGTGTAATCAGACTCAAGCTGTTCCTTAAGAAGTTGTATTTCCTTTATTGCCTTTGCCAGCGATTTGTCAGCACTTTTCCGCGCCACTGCGTTAGCCAGTACCTCGCCCAACAGGTGGAAACGGGGCATGAACGCATCCGGCCAATTCCGATGCCTGTGCAAATCCCCTAAGTTTAAAAGTCCAACAACCCTTCCACCAACATGTAGCGGTATGGTGATGCTCGATTTCGCTCCCATTCGCGTCCAGGTTTGTTTGTCCACGATGGCCTCGGCAGGCAGATTCTCGATTTTTGACAGATTGATGGTGTTGCCCACAAGGATCTGTTGAAAAGTCCAGGGATAATGACGTTTGAGGTTAATTTCTGGCGAAGGCTTGAATCCGTCAACCGCCCATGAGTGCGTAATGCTATGTTTCTCCCCTTTCGGAGCGAACTGAATCATAGTTGCCCTGTCAACACTTAAAAATTCCACAATGCGTCGGAGGCTTTCTGAAATTCCGTTATCGATTTCATTTGCAGAGAGGTTTATAAAGGTTGTTGAAAGGTCAGCAAGAAGCGTCTCAAACCCTAACCGCTCATTAAGAAAAGCTTCACTTCCATTATATAAATCAGATCCACTTTTTGATTGTTTTAGCTTCTTCATTACTTCTTCTTATTGTCTAAGAGTATTCCGTTTTTGGACCACATGGACGGAAAACAAAAGGCTACTCAAACTGTTTCAGGATTGATTCGGCTATTCTTCCAGGATCGGGCATCATTTTATTTTCCAGGTTTTTAGCATAGGGTATCGGGCACTCAGGAGCGGCAAACCGGATCGGCGGTGAATTCAGGAGCCCGTAACCAGCAGTGGTAACTCGGGCAATGATTTCAGCACCGATGCCCCCGGTAGCATGTCCTTCTTCAATCGTGGCCAGTCGGCCAGTTCCAGCGACAGATTCCAGAATAGTTCGGCTGTCAAGAGGATAAAGTGTACAGAGATCGATAACCTCCGCATGGATGCCCTCTCCTGCAAGTATTTCAGCCGCATCCATGGCAACACCAACCCCCAGAAGGTGACTGACGATGGTAATATCGTCTCCGGATCGGACGATTCTTGCTTTTCCCAGCGGCAGCAGGTATTCGGTGTCCGGAACACTCCCCCCATTGGCATAAAGCAGTTTATGTTCGAAGAAAATTACAGGATTTTCGGAGCGGATAGCGGATTTCAACAACCCCTTGGCTGTATACGGGTCGGATGGTGCTACAACCATCAGCCCGGGGACTCCAAAGAAAAAGCGCTCCATGGACTGGGAGTGCTGGGCGGCCATACCGATCCCTGCACCGACAGGCGTTCGGATGGTTAAAGGCATAGTGACCTGCCCTCCGGTCATATACCTGAGCTTTGCCGCCTGATTGAAAATGGGGTCCATGCAGCATGTTAAAAAATCGGAAAAAAGAATTTCGCATATGGGCCGCAGTCCTGTCATCGCTGCTCCGACCGCCCCCCCGACAATTCCGTATTCGCTTATAGGCGTATCGATGATTCTTTCCCTACCGAATGTATCCACCAGTCCTTCGGTTACGCTAAAATAGCCGCCCAATGCCACATCTTCCCCCCAGAGGAAAACCCGGGAATCTCTTTTCATCTCCTCCGAAATTGCCTGGTTGATTGATTGAGCCACAGACAAATCGCTGCCTGTAGTGTTCCCGGCAATGTCTCCAGCAAACAGGGATGCATCGTCAGGAGTATAGACCCGAGTAAACAGCTCCATCGACGCTGGCTCTGGCGATTCTATGGCAAAGTTCACTGCATCCTTTACATTTTGCCGTACCTGATTTTCCAAATCCTCAATCTCTTGTTCCGTTGCCATCTTCTGATCCAACAGGTGTCTTTGGTGGAGCAGGATTGGATCTTGTTGCAGATGGGCCTCTTTCTCTCCAGGAGGTCGGTACAGTTCCGGTTCTCCTTCCATGTGACCGTGATGACGGTAAGTCATCAATTCCACCATGCGGGGTCTCCCATCCTGTCGGATCTGGTTAATTATGTCAGCCATCTCGCCGAAAAGCTGGCAGGCATTATTTCCATCCAGCCGGCGGGCGGGTATCCGGTAAGCATTCAATCGCTTGTGCAGGTTGGGTTCTGCGGAATGCTTTTCCAACGCAGTAAATTCGCCATAAAGATTATTTTCGACAACGACCAGCAACGGTAATTCAAAGAGAGATGCCATGTTCATCGCTTCATGAAACATGCCCTGGTTAACGGAACCGTCACCAGCAAACACAACCGAGACATCTTTGCGCCCTTCCTGTTTAATAGTGAAGGCCGCCCCCATCGCCAGCAGATATCCAGCACCAACAATCCCGTTCGCCCCCAAAACCCCCAGGGATCGGTCGGTGACATGCATGGAGCCTCCTTTCCCCTCACAGAGGCCAGTGGATTTTCCATACAACTCCGCCATCATGGCATTAATATCGGCTCCCTTTGCAATGATATGACCATGCCCGCGGTGGGTGGTATTGATGTAGTCATTGGGACCGAGATTCAGGCAGACACAAGCCGCGATAGCTTCCTGGCCGATCGAAAGATGAATCGCCTCGGTGGGCAGGTCTCCCTTGCGAAAGGCCACGGACAAATGGTTTTCAAAATGACGAATGGTCAACATTGTCCACAGAATATCTAATTCCGAAACATCAGGTAAAAGCGTTTTAGCGCCATCAGAAACCACTTTAGGCGCTTCCGCTTGATCTAACGGAAAAGCAGGTAGTTTTTTGAGATCATAGTTGCGGGATCTCTTTTTTCGGAACAGGCCCTTCCATTTCCTTTTTCGTTTCCTTACGTTTTTTCGTTTTTCGATCAGGTTCGCTTTTCCCAATTGAACCAACAACTCGGGATATAGCGGAAACGCGGGTTTCAACGCCGGCAACAATTTCAATGCCTTCTGGATCGATCCTTTGGCAATGATTTTTCGCGAAGCGATTGCAAGGGGTACGTTGAGCTGTTCCATCCAGAACTTGTGGCTGGTCTCCGATGACAGAATCATGTCCACATCAACGACAGCTTCACGGTCGGGATCCCAGTAATAGGCAGGCTGATCGCCGGTCAAGTCAATGTAAAAATCGGTTTTGAAATCGGTGTATCTGAAACGAACCACCAGCTTTTCACCGGCGACAGCTTCTGAGATTTCGGGTTTCTCGAAGATCATGTCCCAGAGCTTGCTGAGAATATCCTGAAACTCCTCCCTGCTTTGATAAATAGCCATCGGCATGCCTCCTCATTGTTTCATGGATTGAAACGCATTGTTTGCAATCCCGAGCGTCTCCTCGATATCTGTATCGGTATGGGCCATGCTGATAAAGTGATTGTGATAGGGCAAAAAATAGACCCCCCGTTCTACGCAACGAGCAATCCAGTCGAAATGAAGCGTCATGTCATCGTCGTTTATGATTCTCAGGTACGGCATGGAATACGGTCCTGACACCTTGAGATCAAATCCATTATCAGCTGCAACTTTTATCAGCCCATCAGCCAGTTTGCGACCGGTTTTATTGATCGATGCAGCCGCATCGTTTTTCATCAGTTCTGTGATGTTGGCAAGTGCAGCTGCCATCGGTTCTGATCCGAAGTACATGGTTCCGGTACAAAACACTCCTTAATTGAGGTTGGAAAATTCTTCACTGGTTGTGCCAGGATTAATCCCAGCTAATATCCGTTTCAGGGATTCCATCACTAAGGACACAGACCATCTGTTCAAAAAATATTGATAGGTCCGGAGAGTTCATAGAATATTATACATGATCGATCTCCATCTCTTTAAGCACCTCCGGCGTCGGACCGCCGACTTCAAGGTCCCAGTCCATCAACCGGTAGTGCTCTTTTTCCAGAGCTTCGATATTTACGGTGACACCTTTCAACGGCCCGGCAGTAAGAGGCGGGCGGCCGAGGGCTCTATGTGGCAGGGTCGCGTCCTTGGGGCGAATTCCTTCCCGGACGTTAAAGGCTTTTCTTAGGTTCAATATCCGTTTCCCGGTCTTGAAATACGCATCGCCAGAAAGGTCCCAGCCGGTGACCGCATTTAAGAAATCAACCATGGGATAGATAGCCATATCCGGAGCAAACAGACAGACGCCGCCGGTGTTGATCAACTGGACGTATATGGTGGTGGCCGTGTTCAGGGCCAGCTTCTTCATGTCCCTGCCCCGGGCGTTTTTGGCCATGCGGTTGACTTCCGGGAACTGTTCCTTGCCGCTCCTCAGATCCGTATCCACGTAACTGGCCACGGTGTGGCGGCCCGGAGTCGGGTCAACCTGGTAGGAAGTCGCCCAGCCGTGATCGGGCCTGGAATCGTGCATGCCCATTTCCTGACCGCCGGCGTGCATTGCGTATTGAGCGGTTTCCGGGCCAAGCTTTTCCGCGGCTATTTTGACGCCGTCGGCCAGGATGTCGCCGAGGCCTTCACGGTTGACGATCATTTCGGTTAGCTTGATGATTGCATCGGCTTTGCCCCAGCCCAGTTCGAGACCGCCGGTGGCTTCCTTGTCGATTAGACCGTTTTCAAAACATTCAATGGCAAAGGCGACCGCGGTTCCGGTGGAAATGGTGTCGATACCGGCCCGGTTGCAGATTTCGTTGACTTCGAAAATGGAATCGAGGTTGTCGTTTAACAGCATGCCACCAAAAACGCCTAGGGTCTCGTATTCGGGTTTGTGGCCTTGTTGGCCTTTGAATCGACCAGCCTTGATATCAACGATGCCGCAGCAGCCCAAGGGACAGCTCTGGCAGGCGTATTTGCGCTTCTGCTGTTTGATGACGTTTTCGCCGGAAAGCTTTTCCACCTGCTGAAAGGTAAAATCCACGCCGGCGGCGCCGCCCCAGTTTTTAATAGGCGTGTCCCCGGTCAGGCCGGCGTAAACGGTCAAACCGGGGGTGCCCCATTTTCTGTAGATCTCTTTCACGACGCCGATGCTGGCCGGGGTCTTCATGCCGGTTTTGGCGATTAATTTGGAGATAAACTTGATGAATCGAACGGTCAAGCGGTCTTGCAGGGGAGCGTCTTTTTTAAAATCGGTTATAAACTGTTTGGCCAGGGCCTTGGTTCTTTCTTTGTCCGCCACCGGGATTTTGCAGTTTCCCAAAAAGGAGATGACTTTCATATTTTTGCTGCCCATGACGGCTCCCAGCCCAGAGCGGGCCGCGATCCTGGCACCGTCGGTGGAGATGCCCGAGATGAGTGAAATTTTTTCTCCGGCCGGCCCGATGATGGCGGTTTGAACTTTTTTCGTCCCTAATTCGGCCTTGACGGCGTCTTCGGCTGCATGGACGTCTTTGCCCCACAGGCCGGAAGCATCCTTGAACGCCACCGCCTCATCCGTGATATGCACCCAGACCGGGTTTTCCGATTTACCGGTGAAAAACACGGCATCATAACCGGTTCGTTTGATCGCCCGTGAGAGGTAGCCTCCGCCGTTGGCATCGCCCCATCCGCCGGTAAGCGGGGATTTACCCACGGCCATGAATCGTCCGGTAAATGGGAGGCCGGTGCCGGTTAAGAGCCCGGAACAAAGACCCAGGTGGCTCTCCGGAGACAGAGGATCGATTCCCGGAGCCTGCCGTTTGGCAATGACGGCGGCGCCCAGACCATACCCGCTCAAATACTTTCTGTAGAATGCATCGTCCAATTCAACGGTTTCAGTGCTCTGTGCACTCAAATCCACCACCAGGTATTTTCCCATATATCCACCGGACATGATTTCTCCTTTTATAGCTGTATCATATGATGTTGTTTGGAAGCCGGGCCTTTAACCGCCGGCCAGCGGTTTCATACAAAAGACGGCGTCCCCGTCTTTCAATTTTACGCGCAGCCCGGTCTTGGCTCCGTTGACAAAATATACTGTCTCGGCGTTTACTTTAACGCCTGCCGTCTTCAACGCTTTGACCAGCCTGATTCCCTCAGGTGCTGCCAGATCCATTCCTTTATCGGGATCGTATTCGGAAAAGCCGCTGTCCCGATCGATGCCGCCAAATAATTTGATGGTGATGACGATCGTTTGTTTGACCATTTTTTTGTTGTGTCGGTTGTCCGGTTCTAAACTCGAATTATGCGGCAAGGATCCCGATTTCCTTGTTTAAAGCCTCCTAGGCTATCATTTTGCCCCTTTTCGAGGCATTGAGATTGGCCGTATGGCTTGCGCCTCATCCGCAAAAGGCGATTTCGCGCTAAATTGTCTGAAAAACAAGTGTTTTTCCTACATAGGGACACAGTAGTCCACAGACATGCTCCAAGTCAAACAGAAAGCCATTCGTCAGCCATTCCCCAGCACTGCTGGTAGTGATGCCGGAGCAGGGAGGCTGAAGCTACGCGCACCCACCAATAATAAATCACCTATAAGTATAAGTGAAGGAAGGACTTGATTGATCAGATCGTTTCAGACAACCGTTTCAGGGAGTAGATTCCGGATAGACCCTGGATGGGTTTGGGCTTTTTCTCGTGTTTAGACGCAAATAGGTGTTTAAAACACAGGTAATTGACCGAAACGAACTCTTTTGATCCGATAATTCCGGAATCCGTATAAGGTTGACCCGATGCTATTGAATGCATTGTTGCAAATTTGAAAATATTGTGTTTATTCCCTTTGAAACAAAACCACATAAAAGATCCGATAAGGAGAATAATATGAGGGCTGTTTCAGCATATTTCCCCATAATCAAATCTTATCTTGAATCAAACGAAAAAGCCATGTTCGCCCTTCTCGAGGAATTGGTCTGCATCCAGAGTGGAAGCCACAACAAGAAGGGTGTCGATGCAACCATGCATCGCATCGAAACCGCCCTTGAGGGCATGGATCTATCCACAGAAATCGTCGAACAGCGCATGCTGGGCAACCATCTGATCGCCCGGTCCGAACGTCAACCGCAGGGCCAGGAGCAGGTCTTGATCGTCGGGCATATGGACACGGTTTTTCCTGCAGACACGGACTTCAATGAGTACAAAGAAGATGACCTCAAGTGCTACGGACCGGGTGTCATCGATATGAAAGGCGGGCTGGTGGTTGGGATTTTCGCCCTCAAGGCACTCCAGGAGATCGGCCTCCTGAAAGAGATCCCCATCACCTTTCTATTCAATTCCGATGAAGAAATCGGGTCCAGAAGCTCACTGGACATTATCCAGAACGAAGCCAACCAGAGTGCATTTGCCCTGGTATTGGAATGCGGTGGTTTAGGCGGTGAGATCGTAACCGGGAGAAAAGGAAACCTCATGGTCGAGCTGCACGTGGAAGGCAAAGCCGGACACGCCGCCTTTGCAAGTAAAGAAAAATCGAGCGCTATCCTGGAAATGGCTCATAAAATTATTCAATTTGAATCCCTGAACGAATTTAAAAGGGGCATCACCGTCAATGTAGGCAAAGTAGAAGGCGGCATCGGTCCAAACACGATTTCCGAATTTTCCACGGCCCAGATCGATTTCAGATATAGCGATCCCGATGACCTGAAATATCTCGAAAGCAGGGTCACCGAGTTTACGAATATCGCCACCGTACATGGAACCCGCAGCAGTGTCCATTTTATCTCCGGCCGCCCCCCCATGCAGAAGAGCCCGGAAAATAGGAAACTTTACACAAGGGCCGAAACAGTTGCCGAATCTCTTGGCATACTGCTTAAGGAAGAGTTCAGATTCGGGGGGTCTGACGCCAATTTCATTGCCGATCTGGGTATACCGGTGCTGGACGGACTGGGCCCCATCGGGGCGATGGACCACAGTGACGAGGAGTATATGGTCAAGGAAAGCCTGCTGCAGAGATCCATCTTGTTCGCGTGTACCCTGCTGGCATGCTGGGAAAAGGAAGGCCGGTAGTCGGTGTCCGAAGTTCAGCAGAACGTGAGAAGGTGAGAAGGTAGATACCCGGGTCCAGAGGGCCCGTCACTGGATGCTCCCTGGAAGGGAGTATCTACGCCATAACATATGAGTGTCTAAAGTGAACTAAAGTGACTAAAGTTAAGGAATTCTATCTTTTTTATAAATGGCAGAGCGTAGC
>JAFDAT010000457.1 GCA_019313725.1 Deltaproteobacteria bacterium | reverse complement strand
TTGATACCAATGGTCAGGACCTCCTCCAGTGCTCTCAGGTTATGCGCCCTGCTGAAAAAGGGGATGATCGGATACGCTCCCGAATAGCGGGAAAGCGCACGGTTATGTACCGTCAGCACCCGGTCTTTTTCTGCGACTACCGCTGCCAGTTTTTCCAGGTCTTTTGTGGGCGAAAACAGACCGGGCGGGTACATCAAGCCCAGTGAAAAACCAAAAGCACCTTGATCCAGTCCCTCTTTTGTCATTGCCGTAATCTGCTTCAGCTCGTGCCTGTCCGGTTGCCTGACGATATCATTCAAGGCTGCAATGTGTACGGTACCGTGACCCAGGAGCTGCACGTTGTTGAACAGGATGCCTGCGGAACTGTCCAGATAATTCAGAAAGCCATCCATCCCTTTACATTGAATATCCAGGGGTTTATCTACTAAGAAATCAGAGTACTCCCGAACAGCCCTGCTATTGGTGTCACTGACCGGTGCCGGCGAAAAACCGCAATTTCCTGTAATAACGGTTGTAATTCCCTGCTCGATTGCCGGATACAGAAAATCCTGATGATCGGGTAGCGGCAACATCCAGTCAAAGTGGGAGTGGCAGTCGATAAAACCAGGTGAGACAGCCAAGCCTTCGGCATCAACCACCTGGTCCGTTTCGTTTGACAACAGGCTTTCTGCGTCCGGGGATCTGGTGTCTACAACGGCAGCGATACGATCGTTGTCGATCAAAAGATGACCTTTAAACGGTTCATTGCCTGTACCGTCAACGATCATTCCATCTTTAACCATTATTTTTGACATGGTGTTTTCCTTTTCACTTGAACCCTCAATCCCTCGGTTGAATGTTTTCTGCCCACTCTCTTCCAAAACGGTGGGAACGCGTTATGCGTCTGCCCATGGGTCAACCAGCCTCAGTTCTGCAATGTCTGAAAAGTCTTTAGTATTTCGGGTCGCCAGTGCAATGCCTGCCGTTCCGGCAATTGCCGCAACCTGCGCGTCTTCAACACTGATCGGATGGCCTTGCCGACTCCGCTCCGAAACAATCAGTGCGTATTCCCCAGCGGCCTCGCAATCGAAGGGCAGGCACCGATTGGGAAAATCCTCCTGAAACATTTGTTCAGCCAGATCCAGCAAAAGCTCCTTGCGCTTGCCGGCAGATAATATTGCGATACCCAGTCGAATCTCGGCGACCGTCACAGCACTGATCCACACATCCGATTCCGGCCATGCATCCAGCCATCGAACCACATTAGGATCGGGCATGGGCCGCATCAATTCCGAGAGCACATTGGTGTCCAAAAGAATCACTGCGCGTCATCCGCAAAAAATGACGGAGGTCGGCGCGGACTGGATCGGCGCACATCCGGTAAATTCACCCCACCGACTACGGCAAAACGCCTGGAGATACGAGAACCGATGCCGGCAGAGGCCCTCTTTTGCAACAGGAACTGCTTCAGAATTTGTCGCACTTCTTCTTCCATCGACCTGCCGTGTTCAGCAGCGCTCATGCGAAGGCTTGCTTTAATCGACGCGTCGATATTTCTTACGGTCAAGCTTGCCATATCTACCATACCTCCTTCTACTAGAATACCCCATCGTTATAACGTTGGAAAATATGCAATCAATGTATTCAATGCAATCATTTACGTCAACAGCTATTTGAATGGTGGGTGTTTGAAATAATGAAACCCCGGGGATATAATACGGAGAATTCGTGCAGACGGTGTAAGCTATAATCTATTGAATTATTGATAAAAAATTGGTAGACGCGTCGATATTAAATGAAAAGGGCCATGGCATCAAGCCATGGCCCTTTTTATTTGTTGTTGGCTGAGGGACCAGGATTCGAACCTGGGTTAACGGGGCCAGAACCCAATAAAATCAATATGTTAAAAATGGAATGGCAAAAAGATGGCAAAACCTTAATGTCTTCTGCAAAGCTTAGATTAATGAGGTATCACAACTTTTGAGAAGCCTCTACAACTGTTGATGTGATCACAAGTTATGAGAGGCATCATTTTCGTGTGATCACCATGATGTATCACAGGTTCAAGGGATCATCCTGAAATGATGGTATCACAACTCTGCTTTAACTCACTAATGTATCAGATTTGAAATTTTGTGTCGGTACAACTATTAGGTGATATATCAACTTTTTAGCTAACGCAAAACAAGGGTTATTTGGGGAGATCTGCTGCTAAGAGTAAATCATGCATGTGGGATATTTGCTCCCTGTCTTGATAGGTTTCCTTTTGACAAAACTCTGAAGCTGTAAGTGTGGGATGAATCTGCAACGCTTTGGAGACGGCTTGTCTGGCACCTGCTTGATCGCCCATTGACACCTTGCATGCGGCCTCATAGCTGCGAGACCGGAAGGTTTGAAACGGCATTGCCCTCAAGGCCGATAGCGCTTCTTCAAAACGTCGTAGCGCGAATAAAGCTACGCCCCGTTCCTCGAGGCAATAACTTGGCAGGAACGGGTCTTGGGCTACCGCTGCTTCGATTAGTTCCAGTGCCTGGGTCGGCTCACCTTTGAAAGTGTAAAAAGCTGCTGAACGGGCTTTGATGTAGGCATCGCTGGGATTTAACTCCATTGCCCGGCGGTGATGATATTCGGCAGCTTCGAAGTCACCGGATATCATCTGTGCGGCTCCCATTATACGATGGGCTTCTGCATCGTTTTCGTCGAGTTCGATAGCCTTCTTTATGTATTTCATGTTCTCATCGAGATCAAAGTCGGGTAACGAGCTGGCGGCGCAAACGCGCCAAGCATACGCAGGGCTATTGTTGGGGTCCGCGGCAATAGCACGCTCGA